>JAABTO010000393.1 GCA_011389835.1 Desulfotignum sp.
CCAGGCATCGGCCACCATGCGGTCCGTGGCATTTTCCCGGGCCGTCAGGGTATGTTCCAGACCGGCCAGGGACTGGCGTGTCTGCTGAATCCAGGGGCCGTCCACCCCGTACCAGGAATTTTTCGGCCGGTTGTTTTTCATGGCGGCCATGGTCTTGTCGGCAAACGCCGGCTGCAACGCCCCGGTGCCGGCGGTATTGACATGATCGGCTTCCTGATAAGACAATCCCAAAGTAAACCGGGCTTCCGTCATGGATTCCGACATCTCCAGCATGGATTGCACCCGCCGGATCTGAAACCGGAGGCCGGCCAGCTCCTGGCGGTGTTCCCTGGCCACGGCAGCCAGTACCCCGGGATCAGGGATTGTCTGGGGCAACGGCCCTGCCGTCACCGGCCCCATCCGGGTATCAGCCGGCAGGTTCATCAGTTCAAGCAGCCGGACCTTGATGACGGCTGCGTCATTTTCCAGGGAAACCCGGTCCTGACTGAGGGTTTCAATCTTGATGGTGACCTTGATCACATCCTGGTAACTGGTTTTCCCGCTTCGATACAGGGATGCGGCCACATCCAGAAGACGTTCGAATGCAGACAGGGTTTCCTGGATGATCCGGATCGACCGGGTGGTGAACACCAGGTCCCGGCCAGCGGTTTCAACCTGTTGAAGCGTCTGCCGGATCACGATGGCCATCTCCTGTTCCAGCTGATTCACCCGGCTCTGAACGACCCGCCCCTTGAGAGCGGTCAGGCCCGGAAACGGATGCCCCCCCCTGACGGCACCCGGTGATTTTATGGGTCCGATCCGGTTATCAAGGGCTGCGGTAAATGCTGCATACTGCCGAAGGGTGTCCTCCAGGTGTGTGACCTGGTCAAAGGACCGGATTTCTGCCAGGACATTTTTTCTGGCGGCCTGGATATCGGTGTTCCGTAGCACGGCAATGGCCTTGATCTCTTCAAGATCAACGGGTTGCCCGATGCGGGCGGCCATGGCTGCCGGATAGATCGGAAGAGCACAGCCTGGATATCGGTGTTCCGCAGCACGGCAATGGCCTTGATCTCTTCAAGATCAACGGGTTGCCCGATGCGGGCGGCCATGGCTGCCGGATCACCGGCATTTGGCGACACCTGAGCCAGGGCGGCTTCATCCACCCCCATGACCACGGCAACACCGGCCTGGTCATGGATTGTTTTTTCATGGGCCTGTTTGAGGGTCTGGACGAACGCCCTGTCTCCGGGCGGACCGGCCGCCGGGGCGAACGCCTCTTCTTGACGGGCATCCGGCATCGGGCGGATGACAGCACTGTGTTCAGGGCGGTAGGCCGCCAGTTCTTCTTTCATGGTGTCATAGCCGGCAAAACACGGCCAGGCAGCAGACATCACCAGTATGGTCAGAATGGCACCGATGGGTTTCATGGGGACTGTTCTCCTGTGGGAAGCGGTTTTTTGGCATCCAGGATCACGCCGGCCGCCTGCTCCAGCAGTACCAGGGTCTTGGCGTAATCCGCTCTGGCCCGGGCCAGGGACAGTTGAAAATTATAGGCGGTTGCCTGGATTTCCAGAAAGTCGGCAAACCCGCCCTGCCCCTGTTTGAACCATGTCTCTGCCGTCTGTACGGAAGACATTGCCTGGGGAAGCAGTTCTTTTTCATACAGGGTGATCAGGCGCCCGGCATTTTCCAGTTTGAACCACAGACGGCCGATCCCGGCCAAAACCTGGTTGGCGGCCTCGGTTTTCCGGGCCTGTGCGGTTCCTTTTTCCGCCAGGGCCCGTGCGGTCCGGCTCTGGTTTTTACCGAGCCACAAGGGAAGATTTATGCCGAACTGCACGCCTACGGCATCCTCCCCGGCATCCGGCGGTGGATTGGGCACATCCGGTTCACCGATGGCCGCATAGAACAGGCCCACTTTGAATGCCGGCAGGGTTTCAAGCCGGGCCAGCTGCACAGCCTGTTTTGATCTGTTCACCTGTTCTTCCGCCATCAGGATATCTTCCTGATGGGCCATGGCCAGGTCATACACCTCCTCCAGGGAATACACCACCTTCCGGGGCCGCACCTTGGCAGCCTGCCCCAGCGGAGCCTCAGGCGGCCGGTTCAACAGGGTGTTGAGGATGGTTTTTTCGGTTTTTTCCAGCGACTTCAGCAGCAGCAGATCATATTGCAGCTGGGCGGTCTGGGCCCGGGCTTTGGACACATCGTAGAACAGGGCTTTGTC
>JAABTO010000132.1 GCA_011389835.1 Desulfotignum sp.
CATTTTCAAGGAATTGAAACAGCGGATGCACAAAGACCTGATTCAGGTGCTGGATGAACAGGACCCGGTGTATATCGAGCCCATCAACCTGTTTGTGGCTGATTGAGCCGGGCAGTCAAGCGGGGGCAACTGACCCGGACAGCAAGTTTTCAGGCCCGGCCGGACGTGCGTGCCAGGCCTGAAAATCAACAGGTTCAACCGTCAATCTGCCGGGATCACTTATACTGGGACCGGATATCTTTTTTGCTGATTTTGCCCACCGATGTTTTGGGGATATCCGCATCCAGAATGATCCGGGTCGGTACGCCGTATTTCGGGATTTGCCCTTTTTCCACAAAGGTCATGCAGTGGGCCTGGATATCTTCTTCCGTGACCCTGCCCCGGAACGCGTCCTTGATCACCACCATGGCCAGGGGACGCTCTCCCCATTTGTCATCGGCAATGCCCACCACCGCCACCTCACTGACCGCTTCGTGCCGGCTGATGATATCTTCCAGTTCCAGGGAGGAGATCCATTCCCCGCCGGTCTTGATCACATCCTTGAGCCGGTCCGTGATTCTGAGATACCCTTCGGCATCGATGACACCGATGTCCCCGGTGTGAAGCCAGCCGTCGGCCCATAATGCTTCGCTTTTGTCTTCGGATTTGATATACCCCTGGGTCAGCCAGGGGGCCCTGACCAGCACCTCGCCGGCGGTCTTGCCGTCATGGGGCAGTGCATGGCCCGCCATATTCACGATTTTCATCTGGACATGGGGGATCGGCAGCCCGGTCATGCACCGGATGGCCACCTGTTCATCAGCGTTTTTTTCCATGAGATGGGGCTTGATCATGGCCAGGCTCAGCACCGGACAGGTTTCGGACATGCCGTACCCCGTATACAGGTTGATGCCGTGTTTCAACGCCTGTTCGCACAGTCCCCTGGACAGGGCCGAACCGCCGATGATCACCTTCCACCCTGTCAGGTCCACCTGGTTGATGGCCGGGCTGGTGACCAGCATGTTCATGATGGTGGGCACGCAGTGGGAGTATGTGACATTTTCCGTGAGAATCAGCTTGAGCAGCATTTCCGGTTCATACCGGCCGGGATAGACCTGTTTGGCCCCCAACAGCGTCATCAGATACGGCATGCCCCAGGCATGGACATGGAACATGGGGGTCATGGGCATGTATACGTCATTGGACGTGATATTGGCCTGGTGGGCATAGCCGCACAGCACGGACAGGGTGGCATAGGTGTGCAGCACGATCTGGCGGTGGCTGAAAAACACCCCTTTGGGCAGGCCGGTGGTGCCGGTGGTGTAAAACGTGGTGGCCATGGTGTTTTCATCAAACTCCGGAAAGTCATATTCCGGGGCTGTGTCTGCCATCAGCGCCTCATATTCTCCGGCAAATTCAAGCGCTGATTCCGGGATTTCCCCGGTATCGGACAGCACCACCACTTTTTTGACGGTGTCAAACCGGTCTTTCACGGATTCCAGAAGGGGCACGAATTCCGTGTTCACCAGGATTACATCATCTTCGGCATGGTTGATGGTGTAGATGAGCTGTTCCGGGGTCAGCCGGATGTTGATGGTGTGCAGCACCGCCCCCATCATGGGCACGGCAAAGAAACATTCCAGGTACCGGTGGGAATCCCAGTCCATGACCGCCACCGTGTCACCGGCGCCGACCCCGGCGTTTTTCAGCATGGCGGCCAGCTGCTTGACCCGCTGACTGAAGGTTTTATAGGTATACCGGTGCTGGTCCCGGTAAACGATCTCCTGGTCCGGGGAATAGATCAGCGGGGTGTCCAGCAGGTTTTTGATAAGCAGCGGATAGGCATAAGCACTGGGGGTGGGATCGATCAGTCGGGTCGGTGTCATGATACCTCCTTGAGTGGGGTTTCGGGGTTGTTATGTAATCCAGTCGATGACACTCATACGATACCGGCAGACAGAAAAAAATAGGAAGGACACCCAAATGCGGGTATGGAAAAATCGTAAAAATGGTGTGGGTGAAATCCCTACAGCGGATCCGGGGGGGTGAATTCGCCGGTTTCCACCCAGATTACGGCATGCCGCAGCAGTTCCCGGGCGTTTTTTAACTGCAGTTTTTCCTTGATTCGTTCCTGGTAGGTGCCCACGGTTTTGATACTGATGTTGAGCTGCACAGCGATCTCTTTGGAGGAAAGTCCCAGCCCGATGAGTCTGAAAATCTGAAGTTCTCTGTCTGAAACCCGCTTCAGCGGAGGTTCATGGGCTGTGGCCGGGTGATTCTGGTATATGTTGAGAATATGGTTCATGATTTTGCGGCTGACGTGAATGTGTCCGGCCATGATATTGCGGATGGCTTCCACCACGGATTCCGAGGCTTCCTGTTTCATGATGTATCCTTTGGCGCCGGCTTGAAGGCAGCGTTCCGCATGAAGGGCTTCGTCGTGCATGGACAGCACCAGGGCCGCACAGGATGGAAACCGGTCATGGATCTCTTTGATCAGGTCCACGCCGCTGCTGTCCTTCAAGGACAGATCCACGATGACCAGGTCCGGCTTCCGGATGTCGATGAGCCCAATGGCGGTGTCTACATCTTCAGCTTCGCCGCAGACCTGCATATCCGGCTCATGATCGATCATGTCCTTGATTCCCATCCTGAAAATGGGGTGGTCTTCAACAATGAGAATCGCGATTTTTTTCATGGTCAGGGACTCCGTCAAAACAAGATCTGGCAAGGTTCAGAATCACCCGGGTGCCGCCGGTTGAAACAGGTGCAAAAGAAAGGGTGCCGCCGATGCGATCGGCCCGGAAGGTCATGATCCGGATTCCCATGCCCTGGGTCTGTGTGGAAACATCAAATCCCTGGCCGTTGTCTGAAACAGTGATGCAAACGGTTTCAGAATCACTGGAAAGAACGATATCGATCCGGGTGGTTTGGGCATGTTTGACTGCATTGTGCACGGCTTCGTGAACAATATAATAGGCATGGGTCGCGTCGGTGTCGTCTGTGAAGGGCGGCTCAGCCAGGTGAAGGTCCAGAAAACAGGGAATGGCAAACACCTCCTGGACATAGTCGGCCAAAGAAGCCAGGGATACGTCAAACCCCCGGTCTGAAAGATTTACCGGCTCCAGCCCCCGGGACAGGGTCCGGGTTTTGTGAATGGCATCCTGAACCACGGCCCGGATCTTTTCCGTGCGCCCGATTTCCTCGGTGAGGCTGTTGTGGGCCGGTGCATTTTCCAGGTGCCGATGCAGCATTTTGACCATGACCTCGATGCCGATGAGCTGGGGACACAGATCATCGTGCAGGGATAAGGCAATGTTCTGGCGCTCCCGAAACCCGATTTTCAGGATTTCCTGTTCCAGGCGCCGGGCTTCGGTGACATCTGCCATGGCTGCCAGAAGACAGGCCTCTCCCCAGACCATCACCCGCTCGGCGGAAATGATCCCCTGGCGGCGCTCACCGGAAAGGGTCCGGAAAACGATCTCTTTGTTTTTCACCGGGCGGCGCTCCCTGATTTCAGTGAACAACCAGCGTCCTTCCTCCCGGGGGGAGAAAAAATCAAGGGTGAGGATCTCTTTGCCCAGCAGATCCATCAGCGTGTAACCGGTGATGTTCAGAAAACTGTCATTGGCGTTGATGACCCGGCTGTCGGCCAGCACGGCGATACACATGCCGGCCGGGTTGCTTCGAAACGCTCTTGAAAACATCTCTTCAGACAGGCGTAAGGCCTGCTCGTTTTTTTTGCGCATGCGGATTTCCGACTCCAGGTTACTGCGGAACACATCCAGCTTGTCCATGAACCGGTTGAAATATCCTGCCAGCTGACCGATTTCATCGGTGGCGCTTACCGGCATCCGCACGGAAAAATCACCGGAAGCCCCCTGGTCGAACCGTTTCATCAACGATTGCAGCGGAATGATGACCGACCGGTTCACCCACAGGTAGGATCCGGTGATCAGAAGAAAAATAAGGGCCACAATTCCCATCACAATGGATTTCACCGTGTTCAGCGGGGCATAGATCTCATCCAGGTAGCTGGCGGATGCCACAATCCAGTCATATTCCGGAATGTGATTGAAGATCACCAGTTTTTCCCGGGGGGCGGCGTCTCCCGGATTTTTCCACGAATACACTGCTTTTCCGTTCTTTTTTTCACACATGTCCCGGACAAAAAACCAGCCGTCCCTGTCCTGAGCATCAAAGTAATTGCCGGTCATGAACGGGTGAACGATCAGGTTGCCGGCCGAGTCATGGATATAGGCGTATCCGGTCTTGCCGAAACGCATGTTCAGGATGCTTTTCCTGAAATCAGAGATATCGATCAAATGCCTGAACTCTTCCCGGTAGGTGGACACTGCAATGATCCAGTCCCAGGGCGCAAAATAGCTCATGTACATGGCCTTGGGCTTCATGACGTCTTCTTCCGGGTTTTTCCATTCATACTCCAGGTACCCGGTTTTTTGGCGGATCATCTCTCTGACAAAGGATCGGTCCATGAACCGTTTTCCGGTCACACCGGGATTGGGGTGCTCCGCGGCAATGCCCTGGGAACTGGCACAGAAAATATATCCGGTTCTGCCGATGCTCTGGCTGAACAGAATTTTCCGGCACAGGTCTTTGGCCTGGGGTTCGGTGATGTTGCCGTGTTCAAACTCCTGATAGACCGCCTGGACGATTTCCAGGTTTTTTTCCGCCACGGCCCGCAGGTGGTTTTTGATGGAGGTGGCGGCGGCCGTCCGCACCATGTGGCGGATTCCGGCGGTGGCATTGGTGAGTTCGCTTTCAATATGGGTTTCAATGGTGGTCTGGACCCGGGTGATGATGATGCCACCGCCCGCCAGTACGGCAAGAACGATCACCAGGGTGTGGCCGCCCAGCAGTTTGGTCCGGATGTTCAGGTTTTTTATCCATTGGGACAGTGTGGTCATAATCTGGTGTAATACGTCACTCCGGTGCCGGGGTCAACCGGTTTTCCAGGGCAGGCATGTGCGGCAGAGGGGTGGGTGCCCGGATGACATATGTTCGGGTTGACAGGCAGGGTCTGCTGGGATAGATTTCCCAAAAATTCAAAATCCTGAACCCAAGAGCCATCCATTTGATGAATATACTGGCATTGACCTTGAATCAGCTGGTCCGCAAGCTTGAAACCGATTACGGCAAGGGGCGGTTTCATGCCAGGGCCCTGTACCGGGAAATTTTTGACAAAGGAAACCTCAACTTGGGATCGGCGCCGGAATTTAGGGCATCTCCGGCCCTAGCACAATCCCTTGAAAAAGAAATGTCCGTGAACCCCGGGCAGGTGGTGGACAGTTTTCAGGAAGCGGATCTGACCAAGTTCATCACCCGGCTGTTCGACGGTCGAAAAATCGAATCGGTGATCGTTCCCATGAACCGGTACAACACCCTGTGTGTGTCCACCCAGGTGGGATGCCGTATGGGATGCACGTTCTGTGAAACCGGGCGCATGGGGTTGAAGCGGCACTTAGGCACGCACGAAATCACGGGCCAGCTCTACAATGCCCGGCACACACTGAAAAAACCGGTGAAAAATGTTGTGTTCATGGGCATGGGAGAACCGTTTGACAATTTTGAATCCGTCATGGACGCCGTTAAGGTCATGCATGTGCAGCAGGGGTTTGACATTGCCCTGCGGCACATGACCATCTCCACGGCCGGGCTGGTCCCGGGGATTGAAAAACTGGCGGCCCAAAATCTGCCGGGCATCCGTGTGGCCGTGTCCATCAACGCCCCGGACAACGAGACAAGGTCCCGGCTGATGCCGGTGAACTATGCCTGGCCCCTGGACACCCTCAAAATCGCTCTGTCACAGTTTCCCTTGCCCCACAAAGGCACTTTTTTGTTTGAATACATTCTGATCAAAGGGGTGAATGACACCCCGGTTCATGCTGAACAACTGGCAAAATTTATCCATCCCCTGCCGGTCCGTCTCAATCTGATCTCCTGCAACCCTGTGCCGGGCCTGGGTTTTGAAAGTCCTTCCGATGAAGCGATGAACCGGTTTTCCCGGCAACTGGTAGAAAAAGGGGTGTTCGTGATCCGCCGCTGGAGCAAGGGCCGGTCCGTGTCCGCCGGGTGCGGCCAGCTGGGCCGTTCCTGATGGAAATAAAAAAGTGCTGTTTACCAGATACCCTGTCTTTTGGTTGTGAACATTTCAGATCCCATTTTTAATCCTGCCACCTCGAGTTTCTGACTAAAGCAAGGTCTGACCCCGGTGGCAGAGAACTCACCCATAACAGCTCCGGTTGGGTCCATTTTGTGCTGCTCAAATTTGAATAGATCCGTCATGGTGACCACCTCCCCTTCCATACCCGATATTTCGGTAATGGCAATCACTTTCCGGGTACCATCACTAAAACGGGAAATCTGAATGACCAGATCAATGGCGGAAGCGATTTGTTTCCGAATTACCCGGACTGGCAGATCCAAGCCTGCCATAAGGCACAAGGTTTCCAACCTGCCGACTGCGTCGCGGGGTGAATTGGCATGCACTGTCGTCAAAGAGCCATCGTGTCCAGTGTTCATGGCCTGCAGCATATCCAAGGCTTCACCGCCCCGGCATTCGCCGACCACAATCCGGTCCGGTCTCATTCTCAGAGAATTTCTTACCAGATCTCTTATTGATTTTTCATATCTACCCTCGATATTGGGTGGTTTTGTTTCCATCTTCAGGACGTGTTCCTGCTGCAGATTTAATTCAGCGGCATCTTCAATGGTGATGATCCGCTCATCTTCAGGAATATAGCCGGAAAGAATATTCAGCAGGGTTGTTTTACCTGAGCCGGTTCCCCCGGAAATAAGAATATTGAGCCTGCCGATGACACAGGCCCGAAGAAACTGAACCATGTTTTCACTGATGGATCCCAGTTGGATAAGCTGCTCAACCCCGAGCTTATCGGTTTGAAACTTCCGGATGGTGATACACGGACCCTCGATCATCACCGGAGGGATGACGGCATTCACACGTGAACCATCCGGCAAGCGGGCATCCACTGTTGGGTTGTTCGAATCAATGGTACGGCCAAGAGGTAGAATTATCCGCTCAATGAGCGTTGTTATCTGGTTATCATCAGCAAAAGTGACATCTGTTTTCGTTATTTTACCTTTGCGTTCGACATAGATTTTATCAATACCATTTACCATCACTTCAGTGATATCCGGATCATCCAGGAGAGGCTGTAATGGGCCAAAACCGACCAATTCATCCAAAATCTCTTTAAACATACGGGTTTTAACGGCATCTGAGAATTCAGGGTTGAGTTCCTGATAGATCTGTTCCAGGTAACCTGTGATTGCCGGGCGGTTTTCATCGACAAGGGAAGGATCAACCCTATCGATCAACATTTTCTTGAATTGGTCAACATCTGCCTGTGGTGATGTTTGGTCGAATTGACTCATGCGTCTTCTCCATCATTTTCTATATCGTCATCTTGAAACAACCAGACAATATCCAGACGATTTACAGTCAAAAAACTGCAACTATAAAGGAGTCCGCCTTTTAAATCATAAATTTCTGCATCGGTTAACGCGATAAAAGTATCGGGTCTATCCAATTCGTCTTTTATCCTTTCATTAAGACGGACATGAAATTTTCCTCGAATCAGGTGCTTGGATGTTTGAATGTGAACGTTGACAGGTCTTTTTTTTACAACCTCGGTAAAAATTTTCCCTTTTTCATCAAATGACGCTTTCATGTGTCTCTCCTGCACTTTGTTTGGGGCACCGGTGATAAGAAACCAGTGTGATATACTTTGGTTTCGTGTCATCGGAGAGATGGACATCTCTCAACGACAACAAAGCAGTTTCCCTGGACAATGTCAAGGCCGCGATTGATATTACTGCCTGGGTTTTATAATTTCAAGCATTTCAATATATAAAACGGCAAAATATCAATCTGATGAGTATGATTCAGGAATTCAATGTATTGCCAGGGGGTTTCTCAGCGCATTTTTTGCAGTTTCTGAATATTGTCCCTGGCAAATTCAATGGTGGGATCGATTTCCAGGGCCATTTCATAGAATTTGACGGCCAGGGCCGGTTCTCCCAGTTCCCGGTAGTTGGAGCCGATGTTGGCATAGTTGATGGCCTGGGACGGGTCGATTTCCAGGGCCTGTTCAAAGCAGGTGATGGCTTTGTGGTGAGCTTTCTGCAGAAAATGGCACACCCCCATGGTGTTGAGCAGGTCCGGGCGCTGGTCGTCCACGGCCAGGCCCTGGGTGCAGATTTCCACGGCCCTGTCATACTGCCCCAGATCCTTGAGGCAGGCCCCCATGTGGGAACAGATATCCGGCAGGTTCAGCCGGACCGGTTCCCTGTCCATGGCCGCTTCAAATTCTTCCAGCGCGGTGGGGTATTCTCCGACGGCATTGTATACCAGGCCTTTGTAAAAACGGGTGTAATATTTGTCCGGCAGGGCGGTTTCCAGGGCTTCCAGCCGCTCCAGGGCCTGGATGGGATCCAGGGTTTCGGTGATGAGCCGGGCCGTGAACATGCCCACGCTGGCGGCCACGGCCCGTTCCCGGAAATGGGCCCCCGGGATGATGGTGTAAAACGCCGGGATATCCAGGTCTGGATGCCGGGTGTCAATGGCCAGGACCTGAAACGCTTTTTTCTTCAGGGCGGCGATCAGGTTTTCCACCTCCACCCGGATGTTGGGATCTGACAGATCCGGCAGGTCGCCTAAGCTCACCATGGTGTCGGGATGGGTGATAAAGGCGGCATCTTCCATGCGGGTGAATTTGGGCAGGCCCGAGGCCACGTAATTGGATCCGGTATTGAAATCTCCGGCCAGCTGGGCTACCTCGGTCAGGGCCCGGCTCATGGCTTTCTGGGGATCGGGTGAGGTGCCCGCGGTCCAGACGATCTCGCTGGTTTCCGGGAATGTGGCAGGATCCCAGGCCAGCACGGCAATGGTGGGAATCCCGGTGTCCAGGGAAAAATCAGACGCATACACCTGGATCCCGCATGTTTGGTATTTGGCCAGCATCTCTTTGACCAGGGGATCGGTGAATGTGTCGGTGCGGATCCCGGGGACCGGCAGTTTGCCGTGGCTCACCAGGGACGAGGTGTGCCTTTCCACCAGTTCGCACAGCCCCTGGATCAGAGATTCTTCATTGCAGTTGCCGGCACAGGGCCCGTTGAATTCGTTGATCATATAGAACCAGTTGAACGGGATCAGCACCTCTTTGCCCAGGGTCAGGTTGTATCCCCGGGTCCATTGCAGGGTGAGATCGTCGAATATGGGTTTGACCTTCAGGGCTTCTTTCTCGATATCGTGCACCGACCGGATGATCTGGTCAAAGGCAAGCGCGGTGTCGTCCAGATCTTTGGGCCGGGCCTCGAAAAAATGGGTGGGGGTTTTGACAAAGGAAAAAAAACTGAACCGTTCCGCCAGTTCCATCACGGCACTGGCTTCAGCCTGGGCAGGCGTTCCACCCTTTCCCATCTGTTTGCTGGTGCCGATGACCTGTCTGGCATG
>JAABTO010000133.1 GCA_011389835.1 Desulfotignum sp.
TATGGAGCAGACATCTTGGATCGATTTGACATCACGGCCGGCCGGGTCTGGTTTTTTTATTCTTCCCTGGAACATGGCCGGCATGCCCGACAGGAGGCCCGCGCTTTCTTGAAACAGATTCTGGCCGATTGCACAGGCCGCACTGCCGAAACCATCGAGTTCACTGAAAACAGGGCTGGCAAGCCGTCACTGGCCCCGGGCATCACGGATCAGCCGATTCGGTTCAACCTCTCCCACACCGGAGATCTGGCGGTCTGTGCCGTCACCCTTGCCCATGAGATCGGGGTGGACATTGAACACCTGGAACGTCCCGTGAATCTTTCCATTGCAGACCGGTTTTTTTCACATCAGGAGGCAGAAGCCATCTCCCGGGCGGACGCGTCTTTGAAGCAACCGCTTTTTTTCCGGTTCTGGACATTGAAGGAAGCCTATGCCAAGGCAACGGGCCGAGGGCTTGCCATCGGGCTCGATCAATTCAGTTTTGTTCTGGACCGGCCTGAGATTCAGGTGCGGTTTCATCGGCCCGGTCCCGGTCAGGATCATTCCGGGCACTGGCAGTTTTTTCAGTTTTCGCCGGTGCCCGGATACATGGCCGCAGTTGCGGTGAACAAAAAAGACGCGCCTTTGCTGACGCTGTCGGTTCATCCCTTTAAATCACGCCCTGGTCCAGCATGGCATCCACCACCTTGACAAACCCGGCGATGTTGGCACCGGCCACGTAATTTCCGGGAAACCCGTGTTCTTCGGCCGCTTCCAGACAGGTCTGGTGAATGTTTTTCATGATGGTTTTCAGCCGGTCATCCACCTCCTGCCGGGGCCAGCTCAACCGCATGCTGTTCTGGGCCATTTCCAGGGCGGACACTGCCACACCGCCGGCATTGGCGGCCTTTCCCGGCGCATACAGAATTTTTGCATCCAGAAACTGGTCCATGGCCTCGGGGTCACAGGGCATGTCCGCCCCTTCACACACCAGGGTTACCTTGTTTTTCACAAGATTTTGCGCATCTTTTGCTTTGAGCTCATTCTGGGTGGCGCAGGGAAACGCGCAGTCTGCGGGAATATCCCACATGGGCTCATGATCCAGGCCGGCATCGTGTTCCACATAGACCGCTTCCGAATACTTGTTGACATATTCCTTGATCCGGCCCCGCCGGAAGTTTTTCAGCCGCTTGATATAATCCAGCCGGCCGGCATCGATGCCCTCTTCATCAAAGATATACCCTGAGGAATCCGACATGGTCAGGATTTTTGCCCCTGATTCGAGGAGCTTTTCTGCGGCATGCTGGGCCACGTTGCCGGACCCGGAGAGCAGGCAGGTCTTTCCTTCCAGGGTCTGGTTCCGGGTCTTGAGCATCTCGGCCGCAAAATACACCATGCCGTAACCCGTGGCTTCGGGCCGGATCAGGCTGCCCCCTAAGGTCAGGCTTTTTCCGGTCAGAATCCCGGAAAATTCGCTGTGAATTTTCTTGTACATGCCGAACAGATACCCGATCTCCCGGGTCCCCACCCCGATGTCCGCGGTGAGAATGTCTTTGTTGGGACCGATGTGCTGATGCAGTTCCGCCATGAAACTCTGGCAGAACCGCATCACTTCGCGGTCCGATTTTCCTTTGGGATCGAAATCAGAGCCGCCGCAGGCACCGCCCATGTTCATGGTGGTGAGCGCGTTCCTGAACACCTGTTCAAACGCCAGAAACTTCATGATGCTCAGTGTGACGGACGGATGGAACCGCAGTCCCCCCACATAAGGGCCGATGGCACTGTTCATGCCCACCCGGAATCCCCGGTTGATCTGCACCTGGCCCTGATCGTCCACCCAGGGAACACAGAACATGAACACTTTTTCCGGTTCGGTGATCCGCTTGAGCACCGCTTCCCGGCGGTATTCTGGATGACGGTCGATGAGCGGCTTCACCGATGCCAGCACCTTGTCCACCGCCTGAAGGAACTCGTGTTCCCCCGGATTTTTCATTTTGATGACAGACAGAATATCAGACATATCACTCTCCTGTATGGTTACGCGTCAATGATCTGCAGGGCCTCTTCCCGATAGGCATCCATGACGTAAGGAATCTGTGTTATTTTGGCACACTCTTCGGTCAGAGCGAAAATATCTTTCCGGCTGATGTGGGGCACGGCCCAGTTCCGTGAGCCGGCCATGATCTGCTGGAGACCCACCTTGATCTTGTCCACGGCACTGTAGATACCCACGGCGCCCAGGGGCATGGTGTTGATCTCATTGCCGTAAGTTTCCCTGAGCACCTCATAGTTCATGAAGATTTCATCTCTGGTGGTGCCGTACCTGGACACGGTGGAGGGCAGGCCGCCGTCTTGGTTTTTCAGCCAGCGCTCCGTGTTTTTTCCCACCATGCCCGGAATCATCAAGGCCCGGCCCATGCAGACCGCCTTGCAGTAAGGAGCGCCCAGGGCCAGGGCCTTGAACACATGGTCTTCGGATGAAAATCCGCCGGCAAAGGCGATGTCGGGCACGGGCAGACCCCGTTTTTCCAGGCGGTGACACAGCTCATATGCCATGGCATGCAGGTAAATGGAGGGAATGCCCCATTCGGTCATCATCCGCCAGGGGCTCATGCCGGTGCCGCCCGGGGCCCCGTCAATGGTGAGCAGATCGATTTTTGCATCCGAGGACCACCTGATGGCCATGGCCAGTTCACGCATGGGATAGGCCCCGGTCTTGAGGGTGATCCGTCTGGCGCCCAGATTTCTCAACCGTTCCACTTCCTTCATGAAGCTGTCCTGATCGATGAATCCCAGCCGGGAATGGCGCTCGAATTGTTTGAGGGGCCCGGCCTTGAACGCGGCCTGGAATGCGGGCACTTCCGGATCAGGGGTGACGATGTAACCCCGTTTTTTCAGCTCGATGGCCCGTTTCAGGGAGTTGACCTTGATCTCTCCGCCGATGCATTTGGCCCCCTGCCCCCATTTGAGCTCAATGGTTTCCACCCCCAGTTTTTCAATGACATATTCCGCCACCCCGTTGCGGGTGTCCTCCACGTTGAGCTGAACCAGGATATCACCGTACCCGTCGTGAAACCGCCGGTATTCGGTGATCCGCCGGTCCATTTCCGGTGATTGGGTCACCTTGCCGTGTTTGTCCAGTTCCAGCTGCGGGTCGATGCCGCAGACATTTTCCCCGCACACCAGAGTGATGCCGCTGATGGCCGCGCCAATGGCAAAATGTTCCCAGTTTTTCTGGGCGATTTCCGTGCTGCCCAGGGCCCCGGTGAAGATGGGTACTTTCATTTTCACCTTGTCGGTCACCCCGTATTCGGTTTCCGTGTTCACGGCCGGAAACGTGGCCTTGTCCGGGTCCGGATCCATGCCTTTGGCGCCCAGGGCATATCCCATGATGTTCAGGTGGGAGTAATCCACGGGATAATCCTTGTCCGCGCCGGCGGTGATGCTGCCGAAGGGTTCGGGATACAGCAGCTCCCTGCCCCTGAACGTGGCGTGGAACAGGTCGCAGTTGCCTTTGCATCCGTCGATGCACCGGCTGCAAATACCGGATTGCGGGGCAATGTTCCGGGACCGGTTTTTTGTCTGTAAGGCGTCATTGGCATTGGGCCTTTGTAGGTTCATGCTTCCTCCTGATTCAATGTATGTTTGGTAGTCATTTTTTCGACAGTATTGTAAACCGGATTTTTTAATCCAGTTTGCCTTTCAGTAAATCTCCCAGCCCGGCAAAGGGATTGGCGGTTCCTCCTTTTTCCGAAAACCGGTCAGCCGGCGATTCTGAATAGGCATCGGCAACCTGATCCCGGGAGTGCACATTATCATGGCAGTAAATACACAGCAACTCCCAATTGCTGCCGTCCGGCGGATTGTTATCATGGTTGTGGTCCTTGTGGTGGACCGTCAATTCCCGCAGGCGCTTGCCTTCAAATTCACGGCCGCAGTGGCCGCAGATCCAGGGAAACAGTTTAAGGGCTTTCTCCCGGTAGGTTTTTTCCCGCTCCTTCCGGGTTTTGTGAACTTCAGAAAGAAGGGCATTAAATTTTTTATCATCGGTTGAAGCCATGTGTTGGTTTCCTTATATTGTTATCATGGAAAATGTGATAAAAATTTTGCAATTTGCAATTAACCAGTGGATTGACCAGTCAGGCAAGCTTGATTTATAAGAAAAAAACACAAATTTGGCAATCACGGATTTGTCCATACTTACAAGGGCTTTTTTCATAATCGGGCAGGGGTCCTTGTTTTATGGGACTTTGTCCGATTTTTTTGTTAAAATTGATTTTTTCATGGTATACTCCCAGGTCATGGCAGTCATCACACCATAGAGGACCAAGATCTATGAAAAAATATGTGAACCATTGTTTCACAATCGGCCGAATGCGTCTGATCCTGTTTCTGACTGCAGTCATCCTGGTTGTTTTTTTCAGGGCAGGGGCGCTGCCGGCAGCGGATAAAACCATTCATGTGGTCCCTGTGACCGGTACGGTGGAGCCGGGAATGGCCGCTTTCATCAAAAGAAGCGTTGATGAGATTCTGGCTGCCGAGCCGGATGCCCTGATTGTGTTCAAGCTGGATTCATTCGGCGGCCGGGTGGATGCGGCACTCGATATTGTGGAGACCGTGTCGGACATTCCCCAGGGCCAGTCCATCTCTTATGTGGAAAAGCGGGCGATTTCCGCCGGGGCGTTGATCGCTTTGGCCGGCAATGTGCTGGTCATGAAACACAACACATTGATCGGCGACTGTGCCCCCATTATTCAGACCAGTGAAGGTCAGAAAGAGATGGGAGAAAAAACCCAGACCGTTCTCAGGGCACAGTTCAGGTCTCTGGCCAAAAAAAACAACTACCCGGAAGTGCTGGCGGAATCCATGGTCACCAAGAGCATGGAGGTGTATCAGCTGGTGATGGACGGAGAAACCGTATATATGGACAACGTGGAGTTCAATGACCTTACGGAAGCGGAAAAATCCCGGATCACACAGAAAAAAACCGTTGTGGCGGAAGGCGAACTGCTGACCATGGACGATGTGGAAGCCCATGACCTGGATTTTTCGAAGGCCAGCGTCGCGGATCTGGATCAGGCCCTGGCCTATCTGGGATATGAAAATTATACCCTGAATGTGATGATCGAAACCTGGTCGGAACGCTTTGTCCGGTTTCTTCAGCCGCTGCTGCCCATTTTGATGCTCGTGGGCCTGGGTGCCCTGTACACGGAGATCAAGGCACCGGGATTCGGTGTGTTCGGGGTGGTGGGGATTTTGTGTCTGGCGCTGGTGTTTTTGAATCAGTACCTGGTGGGGCTGGCCAATTACACGGAACTGCTGCTGCTGCTGATCGGCACCCTGCTCATTGCCGCGGAAGTGCTGGTGCTGCCCGGGTTCGGCATGGCGGGTATCGCCGGTATTCTGGTGCTGTCTGCCGGGCTGGTGCTCTCTTTTCAGGGGTTTGTGCTGCCGGACCCGGAACTTCCCTGGGAGGGACGGCTGATGATCCGCAACCTGGCCCTGGTGGTGGGATCGTTTGCCGGGGCCCTGGTCATCTCCCTGGTCATGGTCCGGTATGTTCTGCCCGGGGTGTCAAAAGTGATCAAAGGGCCCTACTTGAATACCACCCTGGGGGAAGCCCTGGTGGGATCGGATCAGGCCAGTTTTGTGGCCGTGGGACAGACCGGAACCGCTGTCACGGCATTGCGGCCCTCCGGAAAAGTCAGAATCGGATCCAGAAAAATCGATGCCATCACCCAGGGTGAATTTCTGGATTCAGGGACACCGGTCAGGGTGACGTCTCTGGCACAGAACCATGTCACCGTCAGGGCGGCGCAACCAGAAGATTCGGGAAAGGAGCGGTCATGAGTGCCTATGTGCTGCCTGTGGTGCTTCAGCTGCTGGGGCTGGGAGTCATCGTGGTGGAGATTTTCGTACCGTCGTTCGGGCTTCTGGCTGCCTTGGCAGCCGGAATGCTGCTGTATTCCCTGTATCTGGTGTTCACCACCATTTCCGTGAATATAGGGCTGGTGTTCGTGGGGGTGGATATCTTTGTGATTCCCGTGGTTCTGGTGATGGCATTCAATGCTCTGGGGGCTTCTTCCTGGTCCCTGCACAAAACATTGTCCAGACACGACGGCGTGGCATCCCAGTCACCGGATCTGGCTGCCTGGGTCGGACAGACAGGGGTGGCCGTGACCAATCTGCGGCCTTCAGGTACGGTGATGATCGGGGACAACCGGCTGGATGCGGTGACCGATGGAGAATATGTGGATGCCGGCACACCGGTCAAGGTGACCCTTGTGTCGGGAAACAGAATGGTGGTAGAAAAAATTGAATAACGATTAAGGAGAGATTTCCATGGAAATTATGTACATCCTGGTGATTGTTGCCGGTATTATCGCTCTGGCCCTGTTTTATTTTATCTTTTCCTATATTGCCCTGTGGATCCAGGCGTTGGTGTCCGGGGCAAAAGTGGGGCTGATCAATATCATTTTCATGCGGTTCAGAAAGGTGCCGCCCAAACTGATTGTGGAATCCAAGATCATGGCGGTGAAAGCCGGCATGGAGATCCCCACCGACAGCCTGGAGTCCCATTATCTGGCCGGAGGGAACGTGTCCCGGGTGATTCAGGCCCTGATTGCCGCGGACAAGGCCAACATCGAACTGACCTTCAACCGGGCCGCCGCCATTGACCTGGCCGGCCGGGACGTGCTGGAGGCCGTTCAGATGTCGGTGAATCCCAAAGTGATTGAAACGCCCCTGGTGGCAGCCATGGCCAAGGACGGGATTCAGCTCAAGGCGATCTCCCGGGTCACGGTGCGGGCCAATATTGACCGCCTGGTGGGCGGGGCCGGGTCGGAAACCATCCTGGCCCGGGTGGGGGAAGGGATCGTCACCACCATCGGGTCGGCGGAAACCCACAAAAAAGTGCTGGAAAACCCGGACATGATTTCCAAGACCGTGCTGAAAAAAGGCCTGGATGCTGGCACTGCGTATGAGATTTTGTCCATCGATATCGCGGATGTGGATGTGGGCAAGAACATCGGGGCCGAGCTGGAAACCGACCGGGCCGAGGCGGACAAGAAGATCGCCCAGGCCAAGGCCGAAGAAAAACGGGCCATGGCCTTTGCCCAGGAACAGGAGATGAGGGCCCGGGTTCAGGAAATGCAGGCCAAGGTGGTGGAAGCCGAGGCACAGGTGCCCCTGGCCATGGCAGAAGCGTTCAGAAGCGGTAATCTGGGCATCATGGATTATTACAAGATGAAAAACGTGGCCGCCGACACCCGGATGCGGGATCAGATCTCCAAGGGAGAAGACGGAACCGGCCGGGATGATCAAACATCATAATTGTTGATTCATAAAGCGGCGGGTTCCGGAAAACCCGCCGCTTCACAAGGAGAACGCATGGATCTGGAAACCCTGATCAATATTAGTCTGCTTTTTTTGTTTCTGCTGATCACCACCCTTGTCCGGGGGCTGAAGTCCAGGCAACAGAAAAAAAAGGTGAAAACGCAAAAACAGTCGGCCAAACCAGGTGTGTTTTCGTTTTTCCAGAAAATCAGAGATCAGATACAGGAATCTTTGCAGGAACTGGAAAGACAGGCCCGGGAAAAACAGCGGCAGCACAAGCCGGAGCCGGAACCATCAGACACCACTTTCTGGGATGAGCTGTCCGACGAAGGGGAGATCCAGGACGAATTGGAAAAACCGCGGGAACGGGAACCGGCGTACGCCTATACCCGGGATCAGACCGAGGATCCGATTCAGAAAATGGCACCGGAAGTCCAGGTTCAGGACCAGGAAATAAAAACCCCGCCTTCTACCAAAGAGGTGCCGCCGCCCACCATTCACCCGTATGGCCGAAGGCCCAGTCTTCGGCAGGCGGTGGTCTGGTCCGAAATTATCGGCAAACCCGTTGCCCTGCGCAAAGATCCATCTGACGCCATCCTATAGATGATAAACACATCGCATCCCAGCTGGCACCATTGATTGTCCGCCTGAGATCCCAGGCGAGTGTTCAGCCGGGATATATTATGGATCAGAGTTTTGCGTCGCTGGATTCAAAAGGGGAATACCTGGTTGTCAGTATCTGGGATACCATTGATTCATGGAACCAATGGAAAAACAGTGAAGAAAGGCAATCCATTCAGGATCAGATCGACAATTTGACCGGAAAAGAAACCCAGTATCGGTACTACGAACCGATTGTGGGCGGTATCATTCCAAAGTTTGAAGCCAGATTGTGATCACGGACCGATCCGAATCCAGTTAAATGCCTTTGAATCTGGCTTCCCGCCGTTCCAGAAAAGAGGCCAGGCCTTCCCGGACATCCCGGGATGTCATCAACGGCATCAGGTCCGGCAGCAGGCGGTCAATGGCCGCCTGATCCCCGAGAGACCGGGCCAGGCGGCTGGATTTCAGAGAGGCGGCAACCCCTAAAGGGGCCTGTTTTGAAACGGTCTGAGCGATTTCAATGGCAGTCTCCAGACAAGCACCCGGCGGGGTCACCTCCTGAACCAGCCCCAGACGGAACGCTTCTTTGGCATCGATCTCATCCCCGGTCAGCAGATACCGCATGGCATTTCCCCACCCCACTTCCTGAAACAGACGCACCGTGGCACCCCCCACCGGATAGATGCCCCGCTTGATCTCGATCTGGCCGAACCGGACCGTGTCCGCCGCCACCCGGATATCGCAGGCCAGCAGCAGCTCCAGCCCGATGGTCAGGCAGATGCCCTGGACGGCCATGACCACGGGTTTGCCCACCTGCCGGTCCGGATCCAGACCCAGAGGATCCAGTCCATTCTCAGGCAGTTCAGGAAATTGTCCTTTTGAAAAGCAGTCAGCCCATTCCGGCAGATCCAGACCGGCGGTAAAATGGTCCCCTCTGGCATACAGCACCCCGCACCGAAGCTCCGGGTTCCGGTGCAGCTCGCCATAGGCAGCGCTCAGTTCCCGATACAGGCCCAGATCAAATGCATTGCGCTTTTCAGGCCGGTTCAACCCCATGAGCAGCACATGGCCCCGGGTGTCCACGATCAGCTTTCTGTCTGGGGTCCTGCCTTCTGCTGACATAGGTTCAGTACCCATTTTCTGTTGCCTCCTTGAAATACACACCGGTTTCATTTTATTACAACCGCCGGATACATACCATTTTCGTGCTTCAGACACAATGGGTTGACAACACAAGCTGCCTTTTTCCCCGGGTATGGGAATGACATGCGAGCTGGTTGAACATCCCGGCATTGCATCTGCTGTAAAAAGGCGGTATGTTGAGATATTCAGTACAAGAATACCTTGTAACCCATCTCATCACAGAGGACAACAGCCATGAAAGAGGCGCTTTTAACCAAAGCACAAAAACTTGAGCCGCCGGCTGAAACAGCCGTCCGGGAATTTGAAGACAAATGGGAACAGATCGCCGCCGCAGGCACCCGGCAGCTCATGGCCAGGCCGGACATT
>JAABTO010000134.1 GCA_011389835.1 Desulfotignum sp.
TTGCATTCATCCAGCTTGCATCCGCCGATGAACACGCCGTCATGGCCGTTGGAAAACGCTCTGAAGATGAACTCCAGATCCACCCGGCCCGAACACATCACCCGGATCAGCCGCATCTCATTTGCATATTGTAGTCTGGAAACTCCAGCCAGGTCCGCTGCCCCGTATGCTCACCAGTGACAGACAAATCCCAGCAGTTTCGGTTTGAACTCTTGACCTGCACTCATTTGTAAAGATCTCCTTTTTTACAAGGCTTTTTTGTATTTATGCCTCTTCCAGCAGTGCATCCATTTTTGCGGCAATCTGATCGGCTGTGACCGCCGCATCGATCTGCCCGCACAACGCCTCATTGGTAAAATGCTTGAGCACGATGGCATTGGTGGGGCATTTGGCATTGCACAGCCCGTCTCCCTTGCACAAAACCGGATTGACAATGGCTTTTTTGCCTTTGGGGGTATCGTGGAACTGGATGGCGTCATAGGTGCAAGAGGTGATACATGCCCCGCAGGACACGCACTCGTCTTCATTCACCTTTGCCACGGACCCCGATGCCACCACCGTGTCTTTGGACAACAGGGTAAGCACCCGGCCGGCGGCCCCATAGGCCTGGTTGATGGATTCAGGGATATGCTTGGGATAATGGGCGGTGCCACATAAAAACACCCCGTCCGCAGCAAATTCCACGGGTTTGAGTTTGACATGCGCTTCCTTGAAAAAATCGTCCGGGCTCAAGGTCACCTTGAACTTGGCCGCAATGTCATGGATCGATTCAGGCGGTCTGACCGCGGCTGCCAGAGACAATATATCGGCATCCAGCTCCAGCCGCTGTCCCAGGATGGGATCGGTCACGGTCACCCGGATCAGATCTTTGCCACCCTCGGAAATTGCTTCCACTTCCGGGGGATCTTCCGGGGTATACCGGATGAACTGGACTCCCAGTTCCGAGGCCTTTCGGTAGGCATCTTCCTTGAATCCATAGGTGCGCATGTCTCTGAACAGAATATAGATGCGCATGTCCGGATTTTTTTCCTTGAGCTTGAGCGCATTTTTCACGGCATGGCCGCAGCACACCCTGGAGCAGTAGTTGTGGGTCTCGTTTCTGGAGCCCACGCACTGGATCATCACCAGGCTTTCCGCCCCTGTGACTGTCTCGTTGCCTTTGGCGATCTCTTCTCCGATCTCCAGGTGAGTGAACACCGCATCGTTTTCGCCGTACAGATATTCGGTGGGATTGTACACGTCCGCACCGATGGCCAGCACCGATGCCCCGTGTTTGATGGTCTTGGTACGCCCTTCGGTTTTCACCGTGGTCGTGAAATTGCCCAGATATCCGGCCACATCCGTGATTTCTGCATCATGGGATACATGGATACGGGGATTTTTATAGACCTTGGCGATCAGGTCGTCCAGATAAGCCTGCACTTCCAGGCCTTCCAGGGTGCCGTGGATCCGCCGTCCCATACCGCCCAGTTCCTTGCTTTTTTCCACCAGCTCCACAGTATGGCCCTGGGCCGCAATGGACAGGGCACAGGTCATGCCGGCAATGCCGCCGCCCACCACCAGAGCGGTCTTGTTCACGGGCAGATCAAATTCCTTCAACGGTTCCAGACAGGCGGCCCGGGCCACGGACATGCGCATGATATCCTTGGCTTTTTGCGTGGCTTCCTCTTTTTGTCTGGAATGGACCCAGGAGCAGTGCTCCCGGATATTGGCCATATCCAGGTAATACTGGTTGAGCCCGGCTTCCCGAAGGGTATCTCTGAACAGCGGCTCCAGGGTTCTGGGTGAGCAGGCCGCGATCACCACCCGGTTGAGTCCCTTTTCCACGGCCAGATCCGTGATCTCTCTTGCCGAGTTGGTGGCACAGGAAAAAATCTGATCCGTGGCATAGACCACATGGGGAAGGGTTCTGGCATATTCCACCGTGGAAGGGATATTGACCACACTGGAAATATTGGCCCCGCAGTGACACACAAACACCCCGATCCGGGGGTCTTCTTCGGATACATCCCGTTCTTCCGGGTACACCCGGTCCGTGGCCAGTTTTCCCCGGCGGAAATTCAGCATCTCCCCCACCCGGGAACCGGCCCCACTGGCGGAAAACACCGATTCCGGGATATCTGTGGGTCCCTGGAACGCCCCGGACACAAAGATGCCGGGCCGGCTGGTCTGCACCGGGTTGGATGAATCGATGTCACAGAAACCGTGATCATTGATATCGATCTGGAATTTTTCCGCAATTTCCTTGTAGGCTTTGGGCGGGTTCAACCCCACCGACAGCACCACCATGTCGAATTCTTCTTCCTTGACCCCCTCATCGGCCGTGGCATATCTTATCCGGATATTCTTTGTTTCCGGATTTTCGCCGGCCACGGATGCATAGCTTCGGATGAACCGGGTATCGGGCAGGTCATCGGCCCGTTGAAAATACCGCTCAAAATCCTTGCCAAATGACCGGATATCGTTATGAAACACCGTGCATTTCGCATCCGGGTCATGCTCCTTGCTCAGGATCATCTGTTTCTGGGTATAGGTGCAGCACACCCCGGAACAATAGGAGTTGTCCCCGGGGGTCACCCGCCGCGATCCGACACACTGGATCCAGGCGATGTTTTTGGGGTGCTTTTTGTCGCTGCCCCGCCGCACCTCACCGCCGTAAGGACCCGTGGAGGACAGCAGCCGTTCGTAGTCCATACTGGTGACCACGTTGGCATACTGGGAATATCCGTATTCCTCTTTGGCGGACGGATCGAACGGCGTGATGCCCGACGACAGGATGACCGCCCCGACATTGATCCGGGTCCGGGTGGGGGTTTGCCGGAAATCAATGGCACCGGTCTGGCACACCCCCCGGCAGATATCGCACTTTTTCTCCGACAGGTACAGACAGGAGTCATCGATATAAGCCACCAGAGGAATGGCCTGGGAAAAATAAACGTGCACGGCCTTGTTGTTGGAAATTCCCTGGTTGAACGCGTCTGGATATTCCACGGGGCAGTATTCCATGCACGTGGTACACCCGGTGCATTTTTCTTCGATAATATACCTGGGACGGGTTTTCAGGGTCACCTGAAAGTCCCCTTTCTCGCCCTCGATGGTTTCCACTTCCGTGAATGTGAGTACTTCGATGTTGGGATGCCGGCCGACCTCGACCAGTTTGGGTGAAAGTATTCACATGGAACAGTCGTTGGTGGGAAAGGTCTTGTCCAGCTGGGACATGTGTCCGCCGATACTGGGATTTTTTTCCACCAGATAGACCCGGAATCCGGCAGTGGCCAGGTCCAAAGAGGCCTGGATGCCACTGACGCCGCCGCCCACCACCATCACATCGCCGAAATCCCTGCCGGCAAGGCTGTCTGAAAACAGTTGCATCTTTTCTGTCGGGAGTATGTCGTTTACCACTTTTTATCTCCTCATATCGTCATTACATACTTTGCATAACGCCGGGGAATCACCCCGGTGGTGCTAAAGCATATCATTGATGATTTCCGTAATATCCTTGATCTCCAGAACCTCTTCATAATCCAGGTTCAGGCGGCTTTCCTCAAAGTTGGTGATGCAGTAGGGGCATGATGTCACCAGCACGTTGGCCCCGACATCCGTGGCCTGTTTGAGCCGGATGTCGGAAAACCGCTCGGACTGGGGGGTGTCCATCCAGATCCGGCCCCCGCCGCCGCCGCAGCACAGACTGTCTTTTCCGTGATCCGCCATCTCCAGCAATGTGAGTCCGTTCACCTTTTCCAGCAGCAGCCGGGGGGCATCGTAAATATTGTTGTGCCGCCCCAGGTAACAGGGATCATGATAGGTCACAATCTCATCCATCTCTTTTGTCAGGGTCAGGCGCCCGGCATTGATCAGGTCCAGAAGATACTCGGACATGTGGATCACCTCGAAATTCACCATGAATTCGGGGTACTCGTTTTTGAAGGTGTGATAGCAGTGGGGGGAAGACACCAGGATTTTTTTGACCCCCGCATCGATAAAGGCCTTGATGTTGGTTTTGGCCAGATCGATGAACACATTTTCACTGCCGATCTTGCGGATACTCTCCCCGCAGCAGTTTTCCCTGTCCGCCAGAATCCCGAAATCCACGCCCGCTGCATTTAAAATGTTGGCCGTGGCCTGAGCCACTTTTTTCATGCGCGGGTCATAGGAAAAATAACAGCCCACAAAATACAGGATTTCCATGTCCGGTTCAAAGGGTTTGACATCCATATCTTTGGCCCAGTCCCCCCGGGACGCCCGCTCTCCCTGGAGCGGATTGCCCTCGGAAATCACACTGGCCCGGGCACTGCGGGCGGATTTGACCGATGCGGGAAACACCTCGTATTCCGTGGCCACCCGGCGCAGGGCCTGGCTCACCTCGATCTGTCCCAGGCCCCGGGGGCACTGGGAAGGGCACCGGCCACAGGTGGTGCACCGCCAGATATCCTCTCCTTCGATTTCCGTCAACCCGAAGGCCGCTTCCCGGACAAGTCTGCGCATACTGAAATCCCGGACCCGGTTCCAGGGGCAGACCGTGTCGCACAGCCCGCACTGAAAGCACAGCTGGAAGGGGTCTCCCCCGGCTTCCTTTATCTCATCGATTACCTCTATAAAAGGCGCAATGGTCTCCATGGTGTGTCCTTATCTATTTGCTTTTGTCATCTTTGGACATGCGGGCAAGGGTATCCATGATGGTCTGCATGCCGAATTTATCTGCCAGAGATTCCAGACCCAGTTCCAGGTCTTCCCTCTCTTCCTGTTCTTCCACCTCTTCTTCCCGTTCCTCCAGGGTCAAGGCATCCACCAGACACCACTTGACACACAAAGGTTCGTCTTCGCCTTCACACATGTCACATTTCAATGGCAGACCGGAATCGGGTTCCTTGAATTCTTCTCTTGACGGGCAAGAGGCCCGGCAAAAGGAACATTCGTCATATTCCTTGCCGTCAATGGTGTATTTGTCCCGGCCCGCGCATTCCGCCATGGTATAATCTCCGGCATATACCGGCACGTAAATATCGCGCAGCGGTTCTCTGATGATCCGGATCCGGGATCGGGCCGGGTTGTTGGAACTGTATTTGGGGGATGCGTGAAACGCGGAACAGATCACCTCACAGGCCCGGCATCCATTGCACTTGTCCACGTCTATTTTGATGGTCTTTACGATTTTCTTTTCTTTTGTTTTACCAGCCACGGTCTCTGCCCTCCACGCTATTGGGTCTGTGTTTCTGTCTGCACATCTGCTGTTTCTTCTTCGGTGAGGATTCCCCGCTGGATAAAATCCTCTGCCACGTAGCCCAGACCCATATTTTCCAGGGCCTCTTTGGTGGGAATCCCTTCCTTGTTCCAGCCTTTCAACTGGTAATAGCCATCCAGCAGTTTTTCCTCCAGTTCGGGAAACCGCTTCTTCCAGTGGTTTTCAGGTGGTCTGTCATCTTTTCGTCTCATGCCCCGCCGGATGTTCACGGCCCGCACCAGGGTCCGGTACCGTTTGGCTGCATCGGAAAGTGTTTCCTGGTCCATGTCAATGCCGGCGCCGGCAGAGATGAATTTGGGATAGTTGTGAATATGGTACGGGGGTTTGAGCGGAAACGAAGACAGCCCGGCACACTGACCCAGGGCGTCGTCGATATAGTGCATCATCTCCTGCCATTCCACGATATCGCAGGTCATCTCCACAGTGGGGTAGTAGGGGATGGAGTTCTCTCCCCGCAGTTCCCAGTCGATAAAATACTGTTTGAATTTTTCATGGGGCACCTGAATCCAGTCTTCGCAGAATTTTTCCCTGTGCTCTCTTTTGGGGAACGGGGCCTGGGGGAACTGACCTTCGATCTGGGTGATGTTGATCTTTTCTCCCACCGAGTACATCAGAAAATAGATGGGGTTGAGCATGGACAGTTTCAAGGGCAGCTGTTCATGCTTTTTGATGGTGTTGTGGGCATATTCTTCGGCCCCGTTACCGATCTCTTTGGCAGCCCAGTAGGTTCCCCTGGCCAAAAGATCCCCGATGCCTTCCCGGTTCACGATCATGTCCAGCAGATAGAAAAACCGGTCTTCATTTGATTCCGGCAGGCCCGGAAAATCCTCGGGCTTCAGAATACCGGCTTCCAGCAGTTCCAGGGCAAACGCCATGACCTGGGGGGTGGAGAACCCGTCCAGCCCATATTCCGTGGCTTTCTGTGCAATCCGCAGCCCGAAATCCAGGTCGGAATAGGCGGCCATGGTATAGGTGAGTTTGGTAAAGCATTTCATCATATAGGTGGGCAGCCCGGGCATGGAAACCGTGGCCCCGCATTTCATGGGGCAGTTGAAACAGGAAATCAGCCGGGTCCGGGCCCCTTCCAGGGTATCGGTCCACTCTTTTTCAATCTCCTCGTTCCAGAATCCTTTGCGCCTTGTCCGGGAGTTGCCCCACATGAAGTTTTCGGTGTGCCATTTCTCGTCATGGACCTTCATCTCCTGGGGAGATCCCAGACCCTGCAGAATGGTCATCACCCCTTTGATGGGATTGTCTTCCCGCCATTTGATGTAATCCAGCACCTCATTGCACAGGGACATGAACTTTTCGGGATCGGCCAGATTGATATCTTTGGTGCCCCTGACGGCCACGGCCTTGATCCGCTTGTCTCCCATGACGGCACCGATACCGCCCCGGCTGGCCGAGGACCGCCCCTGCTCCACGGACGCATAATACACCCGGTTTTCACCGGCCAGACCGATGGCCGCTATCTGGGCCTTGGGCTGTTTGAGTTCCTGGCGAATGATCTCAGCCGTTTCCACGGCCCCTTTGCCGGCCAGATGGGACGCATCGCGAATCTCCACGGTATCATTGTGAATCCACAGGTACACCAGTTTTTCCGATTTTCCCCGCAGGATCACCTTGTCATACCCGGCATATTTGAGTTCCGGGGCCCAGAATCCGCCCATCATGGAAAACGCCATCAGTTCGGTCTGGGGGGAAATGGTGGTCAGAATGGTCCGGTTGCAGCCGGTGGCCGGCGTGCCGCAGAGCAGGCCGGCACTGAAAATCAACAGGTTTTCCGGGGAAAAAGGTGTCACTTCCGGCCCCACCCGGTCCCACAAGATTTTGGCATTTGTTCCCAGCCCTCCCAGATAGAGCGCTGTATCCCTGGGGTCGGTCGCCACCTTTTCAATGTTTCCCCGGGTAAGATCAACCTCTAAATTAAACCCTGTTTCTGCGTACCTCATGTTCATCCCCTTGTTATCTTTTACCTGAAATACCTTGTCACTTTAAATGTCTGACATACATTTCATTGGCGAATCCATTACTTGTCTTCTGCCTTTTAAAGGCAACCAATAATATACAATGTGACCATGATTACGCCACATTGTAACTACCTGTCAAGGGAAAATCGGTATCCATTGTATATTGCCGGATCAACGTCAAATCTGTTTTGACACCCCTTTTTTTCCCTGCACACCAAGCCCTTAGCTATGTATTAGATACTTTATAGATACAATACAGCTATGTCAAGTATTTTTATCCCCCAAAACTGCGTTGAAAGAAAAACGGCGACAATCTGGCCGGCCTGACAGACAGGCATCTCGAATTATTGATAGTTGATTAATCAACCAATTATTCGGTGGTTTTCTATTTTAATCCATATTTTTTTCTTGACAGTGTTTCACATCTTTAAATATAGTGTGATTATACCGCTTAAATATAGTTACATTGTAACACTAATTCTCCAAAATACAGCGAAAGGAGGTGAATGGTTCCGGTTTAATATTATCGTTTTTCCTTTTTCAGAACCCAATTTTTTTCAGGAGGTCCACAAGATGAAAAGGTTTACAATCCCGGCGTTACTCGTTTTTTGTGTTTGCACATTATTTACCCTGACCGCATCGGCCAAAACGCAACTCACCTATTCCAATTTTTTCCCCCCTACCCACATCCAGAGCCAACTGGCTGAAGCATGGATCAAAGAAGTCGAAGCCCGCACCAACGGTGAGATCACCATCAATTATTTTCCGGCCGGCACCCTTACCAAGGCACCCCAGACCTATGACGGGGTGGTCCAGGGAATCGCCGATATCGGGATGACGGTTCTGGCCTATTCCAGGGGACGGTTTCCTGTTGCCGCGGCCATCGACCTGCCCATGGGATACACATCCGGTGTCCAGGCCACCAATGTGGCTAACGGGGTTCTGGAAAAATTTAACCCTGAAGAGTTCAATGACACGGAACTGATGTTTCTTCATGCCCATGGACCCGGCATCCTCCACACCCGGGACAAGGCAGTGAAAACCCTGGATGACCTCAAGGGCCTGAAAATCAGAGGCACCGGCACCAGCGGCAAGGTCGTGGCGGCGCTGGGCGGCTCGCCAGTGGGAAAATCCATGGGCGAAACCTATCAGATGCTGCAAAAAGGCGTGGTGGACGGTTCCCTCCATCCCATCGAAGCCAACAACGGATGGAAGCTCGGTGAAGTCGTCAACTATATGACCCAGAACTTTTCCACGGCATACACCACCACGTTTGCGGTATTCATGAACAAGAAAAAATGGGACAGTCTGACCCAGAAACAGCAGGATACCATCCGTGCCATCAATGCGGAATTTGCCCTGAAACACGGTCAGGCCTGGGACGAAGCAGATGAACTCGGGATGGAATTCTTCAAGGAAAAAGGCGGAGAAGTCATCTCCCAGTCGGATGCGGAAGCAAAAAAATGGGCTGATCAGGCCGCCAGTGTCATCGACGAATATATTCAGAGCGTCGCTGACAAAAACATCGATGGGCAGGCCATTGTAGACTATATCAAAGCCAATCTATAACAAGCGTGCCGGTCTCGGAAATATCCGGCATTATGACTGACAGCCCGGGCGGGTGGTTTTCCGCCGGGCTGTCTGCTGGGGCCTGACAACCCTGACAGTAAAACCCATTACCTTTTCAACAGGATGAATTATGCATGTTATTTCCCAGGCGTTGAACAAATTTTCCGATCTGCTGAAACTGATCGGTGCGGTTGCCCTCACCACCATGATGATGCTGACGGTGGTGGATGTCATCGGCCGGTTTTTTAAAATGCCGATTTTCGGTTCCGTCGAGCTGGTGGGATTTCTGGCAACCATTGTCGTGGCTGCCGCCCTGCCCTATACGTACAAAATGGACGGCCATGTGGGGGTGGAAATCCTGGTCCGGCTGCTGTCGGAAAAGACCCAGACCTGGATCGATATCCTTACCCGGACCCTGACACTGATCCTGTTCATTCTGATCACATGGCAGATGTTTCTGTACGCCGAAGACATCTATCATACCGGTGAGGTGTCCATGAATCTGGAATTTCCCATCTACTATATTGTTTACCTGCTGTCTTTCGCTCTGCTTGTTTTTACTGTGACCATTGTGGAAATGCTTTTTCAAGACATCCTAAAATTAAGAAAGTTGAGTGAGAAATGAGCCCGACA
>JAABTO010000394.1 GCA_011389835.1 Desulfotignum sp.
CCGGCAGGCCATGGGCATGTCCTGCACCATGCTGGGGTGCGATGCCTGCGAACGGTTCATGCAGACCCGGCAGAACTCAACCTGGTGCAAACTGTTCGAGCCGGGGCAGCAGGACATGAAAAAATGCCGGTGCCTGATCCGGTGCAAGGACGGCAGTTTTCTGCAGGTATTAAAAAACGCCTCGGTTCTCCGGGATGAAAACCAGGCGGTTGTGGGGGTAGTGGAAACCCTCACCGATATTTCAGAACTGGCCAAACTGGATGAAAAAGTCCATTACCTGTCCAGACACTGGGACCGGGAAGATGATTTTTACGGTATTGTGGGACGATCCCGGCCCATGCACCAGGTGTTCGAGATGATCAAAAAAGCATCGGAAAGCAACGCCCCGGTCATTATTTTAGGCGAAAGCGGCACGGGCAAAGAACTGGTGGCCAATGCCATCCATTTGTGCGGTACCAGAAAGAACGGCCCTTTTGTTCAGCTCAACTGTGCGGCCCTGAACGAAGCCGTGCTGGAAAGTGAATTGTTCGGGCATGTCAAAGGCGCGTTCACCGGGGCGTTCACCAGCCGTATCGGCCGGTTCGAGGCCGCCAACCAGGGGGATATTTTTCTGGATGAAATCGGTGACATTCCCATTTCGTTGCAGACCAAACTGCTCCGGGTCCTGGAATCCGGGCAGTTCGAGCGGGTGGGGGACATCTCCCCGGTCCGGACCGATGTCCGGATCATCACGGCCACCAACAAAGATCTGGACGCGTTGATCCGACAGGACCGGTTCCGGCAGGACCTGTTTTTCAGGATCAATGTCATTCCCATTCACCTGCCGCCGTTGCGGGAACGAAAACAGGACATTCCTTTGCTGGTCAACACCTTTCTCCGGCGCCTCAACGAAAAAACCGGCAAAGCGATCCAGGGCCTGGACAATCCGACCATGGCGCTGTTCATGGACTATGCATGGCCGGGCAATGTCCGGGAGCTGAAAAACGCCATGGAATACGCCTTTGTGGTGGCGGACCAGGCGACCATCGGACGGCACCATCTCCCCCGCCACCTGGCGGTCGGCTATCCCGTGCTCCAGCCGTCCGATGCCGCCAGAGACAGAGAAGAACCGCCCGGGAAAACCGATGAAAAAACCGCCCTGATTCAGGCCCTGAAACAGACCCGAGGCAACCAGACCCAGGCGGCCCGGGTCCTGAATATTTCCCGGGTCACGGTATGGAACCGCATGAAAAAATACGGCATCGATCTGACACGGGAATTGTCGGTATGACCCGGGGTCAAAGACCTCTGCCGTTTAAGTCCATGCCGTATCAGAATGTCATGCGTCCTGGATATCAGCGGTGATATGAAACTCGGGCGGATTTAAAATATTGCGTTTCACCGTGCACAACCCCGCGGTTTTGACAATCGCGGATTTGTATTTTTTGGGAAACCCCGGAGGCAGGCTGATCTGAATATTCACTTTTTCGATCAAATGGGTCTGTTCGTTTCTGTCAAAGGTCAAAGACATTTTCATGCCCGTGATATCGATGTTTCTTTCTTCACAAAAATACACCACATAAATTCCGGCACAGGTTCCCATGGAGGATAGAAACAGGTCAAAGGGCTCGGGCGCACCCCCGTCTCCCCCCTCTGCTTTTGCCTGGTCTGTTTCAATGGTAAATCCCTTGTAATGGGCGTTGACTTTTTTATTGCCGGGAAATGAAATTTCCATGGTCATGGGCATCACTCCTTTGTCTGTCGCGTATCAGTATTCAACTCTTACATCAGGATACTATAATCAGGATCTCAGGTGTTGCAAATGATTTCAACAAGATGCCTGTTTTTCTTTTAACACCGTCAACTGATCGGTCAACAGGGCCTTGAACCGGTCCAATGTAATGGGGTAGCCCTGCATGGGGATGCCCATCCAGTCGCAGTATTCCAGAAACCCTTCAGGATCCTTGGCCATGTAGTCATCCATGAATCCGATACCGTCCAGCACCACGGCCCCGCCCGTATGCCGGGGAAAATTTTCGTTGGCAATGCCCTTGTCCCAGCCCTTGAACACCAGTTTCCGGAATTTCACCCATCCCGGGGTCATGAACCAGACCGGTTCCCCGCCGGCCACCTCCTGGACGATCTGATCCATCTTGTCCCGGCTGGCCAGCATCCCCATGCAGTGGCTGGCCTGAATCCGGACCACA
>JAABTO010000135.1 GCA_011389835.1 Desulfotignum sp.
TCCGATCTGATCTGACATGTCTGAAAACAAACCCGTGGTATTGTTTGCGTTCAGGGGAGACCCTCTGTGCTTTGTCCATGTACTGCTCAACGGCCTGGACCTTCACCAAAACGGACAGGAAGGGAAAATCGTGCTGGAAGGTGAATCCGTCACCCTGGTGGAAAAGATGAGCCGGCCCGGTCATTTTCTGTCGGATTTGTACCGGAAAGCCAAAGACGCAGGGATCATTCACGGGGCCTGCAAGGCATGCAGCGCCAAACTCAAGGCCACCGAGGCCGTGGAAACCGCAGGGATCCCCTTGATCGGGGACATGAACGGTCATCCGGCCATGTCACAGTTTCTGAGACAGGGCTATGATGTCATCACTTTTTAACCGGGATTAAGGGCCTGCCGGCCGTTTCCTCATTTTTACATCGACATGGATCACGCCATAAATATGATGCCCGGTGTCAACAAACAAATTGCGTTCATCCGACTGTTCATCTGTGCGTTTCTGTGCGTTTTTTTCGTCCTGGACTGTCTATCCTCTGCCGCACAGGCATCGGATGCCCTTACCATCACCCTGACCGAACAGGAAAAAGCCTTTATCGAAAAACATCCCGTGATCCGGGTGAGTAACGAGATGGACTGGCCCCCGTTCGATTTTGCCATCGGCAACCAGCCTTTTGGCCTGAGTATCGACGTGATGACTCTGCTGGGGTCCCGGCTGGGCATTACCTTTGAATACATCAACGGATACCGGTGGAACGAGCTGGTGACCATGTTCCGGAAAAATCAACTGGACCTGCTTCAATCCGCCTATAAATCCCCGGAGCGTGAGGAATTTGGCCGGTTCACCCGCCCTTTTTACAAAGATAAAACCGTGTTCGTGGTACCGTCTTATTCACCGGGCATATCCGATATCACCGATCTGAAAGGAAAAATTGTTGCCATTCCCAAGGGTTGGGGCCAGGAAGCCTATATATCGGACCGATATCCAGATATCCAGATCCTGACGGTCAATAACATTCAAGAAGCGTTTCAGGCAGTGATAAACCAAAAAGCGGACGCGTCCATCGAGCTGTCGGGTGTGGCCAGATACCTGATCAAAAAAAATTACCTGACCGGCCTGAAAATTTCAGGATGGTTCAATGAATATGACAACAATGACCAGAAAGCGTTGCATATCATGGTCAGAAAAGACTGGCCCATCCTGCACCAGATGCTGGAAAAAGCCCTGATGACCATCACGCCCGGCGACATGGCGGCCCTGGAATACAAATGGCTGGGAAAGCTCCGTCCCGGAACCGACAGTGCGCTGAACCTGTCGCCGGAGGAAAAAACGTTTCTCGACACCCATCCGAAGATCCGGGTGGCCAGCGAACTGGACTGGCCTCCGTTCGATTTCATACAAAACGGCGAACCCGCCGGATTTGCCATTGATTATGTCAGACTGCTGGCACAGATCATCGGCGTGGAACTGGAATTTATCAACGGCTACACCTGGACCGAGCTGCTGGAGAAAGGCCGGAAAAAAGAGATCGACCTGTTTCCAGGACTTTGGAAAAGCCCGGACAGGGAAAAATTTCTGGTTTTTTCCCACCCCTATGTTCAATTGATCAAGGTATTGATCACCCGGAAGGACGCCCCCCCGGTCCAGTCCCTGACAGACATGACAGGTCAGACAATCGCCCTGCCCGCAGGTTACACCCTCACTGAGATGGTCATGGATCGGCATCCGGATCTTGACTATGTCATGGTCCAAAATCCGGCCGAAGGCATCAAACAGGTGTCTTTGGGACAGGCGGACGGCTTTGTCGGGTCTCTGGGTATTATCAATTATATCATCAGACAGCAGTTCATCAGCAATGTGAAGGTGGCTGCGGAAATAACGCTGGATCAGGATCTGCCCCTGTACATGGCGGTCAGAAAAGACTGGAAAATTCTTGCCGCCATCCTTGACAAGGCCATGAACCAGGTGGATCCGCTGCAATATGATGCCATTGTCAAAAAATGGATCGGCAGCATGGACCCGGCCGGTGAACTGACCACCCTCACCCGGGAGGAAAAAGCCTATCTGAACAACAGAAAACAGATCTCCCTGTGTGTGCGAACCGATGCCCCGCCGTTTGAATTCATGGACAGTAACGGGGAATACCGCGGCATGGTGGCGGATTTTTATCAGCTGCTGAGCCGGAAAATCGGGGTACCTATCCAGGCATCTGGCAAAGGGTCCGAAGCCGGCGGATGTGACATGATCTCAGTGATCACAAACCAGGATACAGATCCATCGGACATGCAGGCCGGTGCTGCGTATGCCAGTTACCCCTTGGCCATTGCCACCGACCGGAATGCCCTGTATATCAACACCCTGGACGCTGTTGACAAAAAACCCATTGCCGTGAGCACCCGGGTCCCGTTCTACCCGGACATTCAGACCCTCTATCCCGGCGTGAATTTCATTCCGGTGGACACGGTACCACAGGGACTGGCCCGGGTTCGCAAAGGGGACGTGTTCGGCTTGGTGGACACAGCCCCGGTCATCGGACATTACATCCAGGAAAACAGCCTGTTCGATCTGAAAATTTCAGGGGAGCTGCCCTACCAGGTGCTTTTTCAACCGGGCATTCGAACCGATGATCCCATACTGTTCCAGATTGTTGAAAAAGCGGTCCACTCCCTGACCCCGGACGAGAAAAAACAGATTTTCCAGAACTGGATGACCCTCAGCTATGAGCAGGGATTTGATTACACCGTGTTGTGGCAGATCCTGCTGGCCGTGGGTTTCATCGGTTCTTTTGCCGCGTACCGCCACATGTCCATCACCCGTCACAACACCCAGCTCAGTCAGCTCAACCGGGAACTGACCGGGGCCAACCAAAAACTGGAAGCCATGTCCTACCTGGACGGGCTCACCGGCATTCCCAACCGGCGGAAATTCGACGAAACCCTTGAAACCGAGTGGAAACGGTGTGAACGAAATCAACTGACCCTGACGCTGCTGATGATCGACATCGACTATTTCAAACCGTTCAACGACCGGTACGGCCACCTGGAAGGCGATGACTGTCTGAAAAAAGTGGCGCAAACCATTGAATCGCTCCTGCGCCGGCCCGGCGATTTCGTGGCCCGCTACGGCGGTGAAGAGTTCAGCATTGTGCTGCCGGGTATCGACCCGGCCGGTGCTGAAAACCAGGCCCGAAAAATACTGGACACCGTGCAGGCCCTTAAAATCCCCAACCAGGACTCGGATGTGTCTGCTTACCTCACCGTGAGCATCGGCGGGATCAGCTCGGTCCCCAACCGGTCATTACCGGCCAAATGGTTCATCAACAAGGCGGACCGGCTCCTCTACCGGGCCAAGGATAGCGGCCGGAACCAGTACCGGCTGGAGGCGGTTTAAATCATCGGGCTGGAAAAAAGGGGGATGATGCAGGACAAAACAAAAGGCCGCCACGTCCGCTGGGCAAAACAACTGCAAAAAGAACATGGCCGGATCTGTCACCAGCAAAACGTTTCTCTGCCCACGCCGGTCGTCGGCATCGTTGCCGGTAAACTCCGGTTGGGATATTGGACCCCGGGCAATCAGACCATTTCCATTTCCAGGCATTTGATCGAAAACAACCCTTGGGAGATCGTCCTGGAAATATTCAAACATGAAATGGCCCACCAATATGTCAGCGAATATTTTGATCATGCCGACTGTCATGGGAAATGGTTCAAAACCGCCTGTGACATACTGGGGGTGCATCCGGCGTTTGTCGGAACCGGCAGCCCCCGGGAAGAACACCTGGCGGCCTTCAGGGGCACCCTGCCGGAAAAGGCTCAAACCCTGTTGCGGCGGGTGGAAAAACTGCTGGCACTGGGACAGTCCAGCAATGAATCAGAAGCCCGGGCCGCCTCTCGAAAAGCCAGTTATCTGCTGAACAAATACAATCTGGACCGGATTGCCGGAGTGGATACCGATGCGTCAGACATCCGGTATCTGTATCTTCACAGCGGCAAAAAACGCATGCAAAGCATTGAAAAAATGATTCTGAATTTCCTGGAGGACTTCTATTTTGTCGATTGTGTGATCGCCGACATCTATGATGCCCAAACCGATGAAGAATACAGGGCCGGGGTCCTGATCGGCAAACAGGAAGCCCTGGTGGTGGCTGAATATGTGTACCGGTTTCTGTTGAATACATCCAACGGGTTGTGGCAGGATTTCCGTAAAACACATCACGGCCAGCGGACCGGCAAGGTGGCGTTTGATTCGGGATTCATGAAAGGCATCCGGTCCAACCAAGAAATGATGTCCAAACAACCGGAAAATGCCGCAGCCCCTGGTGACACCTCCCTGCCGATCGCGGCCGTCAATGCATTGCGGGTCCAGTGCCGGGCTGAAAACAACCGTGAAAAAACGCGGTTGTTTCCCCGGTTAAGCAAAAACCGAACCTCTTACCGGATGGATAAAACCGCTTTCCGCCAGGGCATGGCACAGGGCCGAAAAACCCATATCCACCGGCCGGTGGAACATCACACCACCGGGATCACCGCATTGCTGAACCGGTAAAAAAAGCCAATCGATCTATGCCTATTCAGGCTGCATGGGAATATCCCATTTTTTCATGTATTTCCAGATGGATGCTCGGCTCAGGCCGGTTCGTCTGGCCGCTTCCGCCTTGTTCCATCCGGCGGCATCAAGGATCGCCACCAGCCGGTCCCGGGTCAATTGATGCCCGGGTCTGCTCACCGCCGGGGTGGGGAAAGTCTGCGGTTGATTCAACTCGATAGGGCAGGCGCTGCGGTTTCTGATTTCCAGGGGCAGTTCTTCCATTTCGATCTGCCGGCCGTCGCACAGCACAAATGCATGTTCGACCGCATTGGCCAGTTCCCGGATGTTTCCGGGCCAGTGATGGTCCATGACCGCCTGCATGGCCCGTTTTGACATGCTGATGACGGATTTGCCCGAGGCCTTGTTGTTCAAATCGATGAAATGATTGATCAAAAGCGGGATATCTTCTTTGCGTTCCCGCAGCGGAGGAAGATAAATCGGGAACACCTTGAGCCGGTAATACAGATCTTCCCGGAATGTTCCCGCATTCACCAGTGACTTTAAATCCTTGTTGGTGGCGGTGATCACCCGAATATCCACCTTGTGCTTCCGGGAATCGCCCACCCGCTCAATCTCTTTTTCCTGGAGCACCCTGAGCAGTTTCACCTGGATGTAAGGGGAGATCTCTCCGATTTCATCCAGAAAAATGGTCCCCCCGTCCGCCCGTTCAAACCGGCCGATCCTGTCCTGGCTGGCCCCGGTAAAAGCGCCCCTGACATGGCCGAACAGCTCACTTTCCAGCAGGGATTCCGACAGCGCGCTGCAGTTGACCGTCACCATGGGCTGCTCGCGTCTTTCGCCGATGGAATGGATGGCCCCTGCCACCAGTTCTTTGCCCGTGCCGCTTTCCCCCTGGATGAGAATGGAGGTGTCACTGGCTGCCGAGGCCTTGATAAAGGAAAATACGTTCTGCATGACCCGG
>JAABTO010000136.1 GCA_011389835.1 Desulfotignum sp.
ATGACCCGGGCGTTTTTGGTGATGGAAATCGTATGCCCCCGCTTATGGTTGATCAGACATTCGGCAGGTATCACTTTTCCGGTTTTCAGAATGCCGCAATCCTTTATCCCTGTAGGGCGGTCCCGGCCGAAACACTGGTTGAATTTGAGAATACTGCAGTGCTTTCCTTTGATTTCGTCGAATGAATATCCGGTGATGGCTTCCATGGCCGGATTCCAGGCCACGATCCGGCCATGGGTGTCCAACAGGAAAACCCCGTCCCCAATGGCTTCCAGAAGCAGTTTCACCAGTTCGTTTTTTTGAATTTCCTGTTGGATATGGTTCATGGCCTGATCATCCGGTATGGGTTGGGACCGTCAAGTGGCGCCACCGACAGCGCCACTTGACGGTTGATTCATTATAGACAGCGGTCCGTCAGATGTCAATTTTTTCCCGACAGCTGCAAAAATTCCATTATTAAACAAATTATTATTATTTTATTTCAATTAGTTATGATGATTTCAGCCGCGTACCCCATCTGCCTGGCACACTTGTTGATATATTTATTTTCAACGTCACTGCCCATGGCCATGGTCGATGATAAAACAGACGACATCAAAACAAAGCCCTCAAAAAAAGGAGAACCGCCATGAGTAAATTAAACAAATACATGATGGTCCACAACAACCCCGGCATCGACTGCGAAGAAGTTCAGGCAAACTGGCGGAAACTGGCTGCCGTGGAAACCGGCACCTGGATCCGCACCTATTACAACGAGGAAAAAGGGATTCGCTACTGCATCTGGCTGGCCCCTTCCGAAGAGGACCTGAAAAACATCTTCACGGAAATCGGCATCAGCTGGGACTCCATTGTTCCGGTAGAAGAAACCGTCCCTGATCTGTGGGGCGAGAAATGGAATGAACACCTGGAAAAAGATCCGGCCGCCGATACCCTGGGAAATTGAGATTTACCGCCCGGTCAAAGGCTGCCCCAGGCTGTAAATCTCACCGCAGGCCTCAAACTCCCGGACCTGATCGATGGTGCAGATCTCATCGATCCGGTCCTGGATCTCTTCAGCCGCAATATCCCGCTGTGTATCGCCGATACACACCCCTTTTCCCGATACCGTGGCGGACCGGGCAAACCAGCCCGCACTCATGGTAAACACCTTTCCCGATATCCGGTTGTGCCGTGAACACAGATATACCACCAGAGGCACGTTGAAACCGGGCTTGATCCGGCGGGCCACATCGTCTGGAAACACCCCGGCGGTCATGCCGGTATCTGCGTTGGGCGCCACCGTGTTCACCAGGATACCGTAACGGCTCACCTCCAGCTTCAGGGTATTCATCAGTCCGATGATGCCCATTTTGGCGGCCCCGTAGTTGGCCTGGCCGAAATTGCCGTACATGCCGGACGTGGAGGCGGTGAAAACCACCCGGCCGTACTGCTGCTGCTTCATCTGCTGCAACGCCGGCTGGGTCACGCAGAACGCGCCCTTGAGATGCACGCGGATCACATCATCCCACTCGTCTTCGGTCATCTTCATGAAGGTCCGGTCCCGCAGGATCCCGGCGTTGTTCACCAGGATATCCAGCCGGCCGAACCGATTCAGCGCCGTCTGAACCATCTGCCGGCCCCCCGTCAGGGTATCCACGGATTCCAGACTCGCCACAGCCTGCCCCCCGGCGGCCCGGATCTCACCCACCACGGCATCGGCACAGGACCGCCCGTCCTGTGTCCGCCCGATATCGTTGACCACCACCGAAGCTCCCCGCCGGGCCAGTTCCAGGGCATAGGCCCGCCCGATGCCGGCCCCGGCACCAGTGACCAGGGCTGTCTGGTCTTGAAAATCAATCATCTTGTCTCCCTGCAGCTAAAAAAATCATGGTAATTGCACCATGTTGTATTATATTTTTTCAAAAGGGGCAATGCAGATGATATTGCCCCGGAACCCGACCCTGACAAGGAGGCCTGACATGGCACAGATTCATATCAATCCGGAAAACCAGACCCCGGAAACTATTCATTTGACGATCCCTGATAAGGGGTTTGATTTTCCAGCCGCCAAACAGATGGCCAAAGACATGGCCTTTGAAAAATGCGATGCCCCCATGATTCTGTCGTGGAAAAACAGCAACACCGGCGAATCCTACCCGGATTATGAATGCGGGGTGTCGGACCGGCCATTCTGGATCCGGTATGCCGAAGGCAGAGGCGCCAATCTGACCATTGATTTCAATGACGGGGAATATGTGTTCATGATCCTGAAGATGTGATGGCAACCGGCATCCTGACAGTCCTGAATACAAACAAAGAGCAGTTGACATTCAACTGTCATCGGCTGTAATCTAAAACAATTGTCTCAAATGGAAACTTCCGGTTCAAGAGGGAAAACGACATGGGCGGTTTCACAAAAAGACACTTGAGTCATGGCCGGGAACCACAAAGAAATGGCAGAATCATGAGCGCGACACTTCACAACAAAACATCAAATTATATCCTGTGGATTGCAGCTGTACTGATAGGTATGATCGGTGTTTTTGCCGATACGATAACCCTTTTTGCCGGCGAAGCAGATACCGCCGCCAGAGAAACGATCCGTTCAGGAGCGGAAATCGACTACCCCCCCTTCAGTTTTGTCAACGAACATGGCACGGCAGATGGTTTCTCCGTTGAATTGATGCGATCGGCATTGTCCGCCATGGGGAAAGATGTCACCTTTCGCACAGGACCGTGGCCCGAGGTTCGCAGTTGGCTGGAACACGCTGAAATCGATGCACTTCCCCTGGTCGGCCGCACCCCTGAGCGGGAAGCGTTGTTTGATTTCACAGTGCCTTATATGTCTTTGCACGGGGCCATAGTGGTACGCAACAATGAAACCGGCATCAGGGATCTTGCTGATTTAAGGGGACGCAGGGTGGCCGTGATGACGGGCGATAACGCTGAAGAGTTTTTAAGGCGGAAAGATCGGGGGCTTGAGATTCATACCACCCCCACTTTTGAAATCGCCCTGCAGGAACTGTCCGAAGGCGGGTATGACGCGGTTGTTGCCCAGCGACTCGTAGCCCTGCGCCTGATACAGAAGACCGGACTCACCGACCTGCGCGTCATCGACCGGCCCATTGAGGGGTTTAAACAGGATTTTTGTTTTGCCGTCCATGAAGGTGACCGCGACATCCTTGCGCTGCTCAATGAGGGACTGGCCATCGTGATGGCGGACGGCACGTATCGGCATCTGCATTCCAAGTGGTTCGCCGCCATGCAGTTACCCTCTGATCGACCCATCGTTGTCGGAGGCGACCGGAACTTTCCACCCTACGAATTTCTGGATGAAAACGGTCAGCCTGCCGGATACAACGTGGATCTGACACGGGCCATTGCCAGTGAAATGGGCTTGAACATCGACATCCGGCTCGGCCGCTGGACGGAAAGGCTCGAGGCTCTGGAAAGCGGAAGCATCGATATCATGCAGGGCATGTTTTATTCGCCGGACCGGGACCTGACATTCGATTTTTCACAACCCCATACGGTCAGTCACTATGTGGCTGTCGTGAGAAAAGGCGCCGGCCCGGCACCGGAATCTGTCGCAGATCTTTCAGGAAAACGGATCGTTGTGGAACAAGGCGACATCCTGCATGATTTTGTCATCGAAAATGGCCTGGACACCCAGGTGGTGGCCGTGTCTGATCAGGAAACAGCCCTGCGCGAATTAAGGGACGGCAAACACGACTGTGCGCTGG
>JAABTO010000137.1 GCA_011389835.1 Desulfotignum sp.
GCCGAGAAAATCCATGTCCATGGCCAGAAAAGCCAGATCCGATGCCGTGTCCTGGTAACGGAACGCGGGGTTGAATTCAATGCAGTCCAGTATCTGAACGCCCTGATACTGGTAGACATGTTCTGTTTTTAAATCGCCATGGGTGTCGCAGATATGGTTGTTTTCGATGCGGCGGTCAAATAACTCTTTATGGCGGTCCAGAAACATCCGGGTTGCGGCCTTTATCAGCTGAAGTTTTCTTTTGCCGGCCCCGGTGTCGGAAAAATCAGGCAGGTGGTTGAAATTATCCCGGCAATTTTGCCAAATGGCGTCAAAAGAACCAAATTGGTCCATCTCCTTTTTTGTTAATGCAGATGCTGTATAAAAATCAGACAGGGTACGGATCAGACGCTCGATAAATGATTCAGTGACCCGGTTTGATAAAAGCAAGGATTTCAGAGTGTTTTCATCCGGCAGGCGCCGCATTTTGACGGCGTAGTCCACGACGGTCTGTCCGGATCTGTTTAACCCATATCCGTTTTTGTCCCGGGTGATTTTTTCAACCCCAAGATAGATGTCTGTGGTGAGACGCTGATTCAACCGGACCTCTTCACAGCAGAATTCATGGCGCTTTTCCAGGGTGCTGAAATCAAGAAATCCCAGATTGACGGGTTTCTTGACTTTATAGACCAGATCACCGGCAAGAAAGACATCAGAGATGTGTGTCTGCTTGTGTATGATATCGGTCGGCTTGTGGGGATAAAAGTCAGCAGATGTCATTGCCGCAACCAGTGTGCCATGGTCTTCTGTTTGTTTCCTGGTATCCATGCGGTCTTCCTTTTTTAATGTTTCAATGGGTTCCAATGTATCTGACATCCACGTTATACCGGTAAACATTAATAAAATAAATGGGGGATTGTACTCATTTGGAGGTGCATATGATTGCACACTTGATATGATCAAGCCTGGTAAAGCCGGTTTTGCAGCAGCACACGGTTACCCACATTTTGCATGAAAACAGTGATTCATATACATGTTTTCCCTGATTGCAGAGCGGGTCCGAAAAAGTGACTATATCCGGAGATTGGGAAATCAGGAATTTGTTTTTCAGACAGTTGATTTGGGATGTAACCAAAGTGGCGGAGCTATGGATAGATCAAAGAGGCTCAAAAGTCTGCAATCTTGGATATCAGTGCAAAGATTGTTTGACGTGACACCGGCAAATGAGAGATAATTATCCGTCAGAATGATTTCAAAAATCTGATGAATCTTTACTTGCCCATGATGTGTTTTTTGACCAGAACCTGGACCGCTGCCGTGCAGATCCTGTACAGAGCAGATCCAAACCGATGCAAAGGAATACAATGATGAAAATATGGCCTGGACAACCCTACCCTTTAGGTGCTGTGTTTGATGGCTCCGGCACCAATTTTTCCTTGTTTTCAGAGATTGCCGAACGCGTTGAACTCTGCTTTTTTGATGAAAACGACAATGAAACACGTATCGATCTCCCTGAAGTGACAGGGTATTGCTGGCATGGGTATCTGCCCACAGTGGAGCCGGGCCAGCGGTATGGATTTCGAATCCATGGCCCGTGGGATCCCTCACAAGGCCTTTGCTGCAATCCTGCCAAGCTGCTGCTGGATCCCTATGCCAAAGCCATGGACGGGCAGGTGCAATGGGATGAGGCGGTATTCCCGTATCCCTTTAAAAAGGGTTCCGGCATCCGCAGCGATACTGACAGTTCCCCTTTCATGCCCAAGTGTGTGGTGCACCAGCCTCATTTCGACTGGAGCGGAGACCGCCGCCTGCAGATTCCCTGGCATGACACCTTGATTTATGAAACCCATGTAAAAGGGTTCACCGTTCGCCATCCGGACGTGCCTCCTGAAATGGCCGGCACCTATGCCGGGCTTGCCCATCCTGCGGTTGTTGAATACCTTCAAAACCTTGGGGTCACAGCGGTTGAATTGATGCCGGTGCATTTTTTCATCCAGGACAAACACCTGGTGGATCAGGGTCTGAAAAATTACTGGGGGTACAACTCCATCGGGTATTTTGCCCCCCACAACGAATATGCGGCAGACAACCGTCCCGGCGGTGTGGTGGCTGAATTCAAACAGATGGTGAAAACCCTTCACCAGGCCGGCCTGGAAGTGATTCTGGATGTGGTTTACAACCACACGGCAGAGGGAAATCACCTGGGACCCATGCTCAGTTTCAAGGGGCTCGACAACACCTATTATTACCGGCTTACCGAAGATCCGCAATACTACATGGATTATACCGGCACCGGCAACACCCTGAACATGCGCCATCCCCATGTTCTGCAGCTTGTCATGGATTCTTTGCGGTACTGGGTTCTGGAAATGCACGTGGACGGGTTCCGGTTTGATCTGGCATCTACCCTGGCCAGGGAACTGCATGATGTGGACCGGCTGTCCGCCTTTTTTGATATCATCCAGCAGGATCCGGTCATCAGCCAGGTCAAGCTGATTGCCGAACCCTGGGATGTGGGGGAGGGCGGCTACCAGGTCGGCAATTTTCCGCCCGTGTGGACCGAATGGAACGGCAAATACCGGGACTGCGTCCGGGATTTCTGGCGGGGAGAGGACCAGACCATGGGCGAGTTTGCCGCCCGGTTTACCGGCAGTTCCGATCTGTACGAAAATACCTCCCGCCTGCCCTATGCCAGCATCAACTTCATCACAGCCCATGACGGGTTCTCCCTGCACGATCTGGTTTCCTACAATGACAAGCATAACATGGCCAACGGCGAGGAAAACCGTGACGGAGAGGATCACAACCGTTCCTGGAACTGCGGTGAGGAGGGTGAAACAAACGACCCGGAGATACGCCGGCTGAGACACCGCCAAAAGCGAAATTTTCTGGCAACCCTGCTCCTTTCCCAGGGTGTGCCCATGCTTCTGGGCGGAGATGAACTGGGGCGTACCCAGCAGGGGAACAACAATGCCTACTGCCAGGATAATGAAATTTCCTGGTACGACTGGGAAAATGTGGATGAAGAACTCCAGGATTTTTGCCAGAAACTTATCCAGTACCGCAAAGACCACCCTGTTTTCCGCCGCCGGGGATGGTTTCATGGCCGCTCGATTCATGGCAGCGATGTCGACGACATCAGGTGGTTCACCATGGAGGGAGAGCAGATGGCTGAGGAGGACTGGGGACAGGGGGTCACAAAATCCCTGGGGGTCTTTTTGAATGGTGCCACCATTCCCAATCCCAATCCCCGGGGTGAACCCGTCATTGATGACAATTTTTACCTGATTTTCAACGCCCATCATGATGCACTGCAATTCATTCTTCCCGGCCCTGATTATGGCAATCTTTGGATAAAGGAAATCGATACTGAAACCGGGTGGCAAGAAGAACCGCCGTCACTGAAGGCAGGGGACGCGATCATGGTTGCGGCCCGTTCCCTGGTGGTGCTGCGCCATGAAATCTGAACCTGTTGCCACCTACCGGCTCCAGATGCATGCCGGGTTCGGCTTTGATCAGGCCGCAGATATGGTGCCCTATCTGTATGATCTGGGCATCAGTCATATGTATACCTCCCCCTACCTGCAGGCTGCTGCCGGCAGTACCCACGGCTATGATATTGTGGATCCCGCACACGTAAATGCGGAACTCGGGGGAACCCAAGCCCATGCCCGCATGTGTGAGACCATTCGTGCCGCAGGGCTTGGGCACATGATCGATGTGGTGCCCAACCATATGGCCATTGCCGGGCGGCAGAATCCCTGGTGGTGGGATCTGCTGGAGAATGGACCGTCCAGCCGCTTTGCCGGGTTTTTTGATGTGGACTGGCACAGCGGGGCTAACCGATGGCCCGGCAAGCTTCTTCTGCCGGTTTTAGGAAATCACTACGGCCGCATCCTCGAGGATGGCGAACTGCAGTTGTCATATGAAGACGGGAATTTTGCCATTCATTATCATGACCATGTGTTCCCTGTGGCACCCGCCAGTGCGGCCGAAATTTTGTCCAGGGCCGGGGAAGATGACGGATCAAAAGAATCGCGCATCAAAGCAGAGGTGACACGCCTGAACCATGATCCGGATGCCCTGGATACAGTCATTGAACAGCAGCATTACCGGCTGGCTTTCTGGCGCATGGCGGACACAGATCTTGGATACAGGCGGTTTTTCAACATCAGTGACCTGGCAGGAATAAGGGTTGAGGACAAAACGGTTTTCGCGGCTGTTCATGCCCTGCCCATGGCCTGGGTGGACAAAGGATGGGTCCAGGGGCTGCGCATTGACCATCCGGACGGTCTGCGGGACCCGGTCCAATATTTTCACCGGCTGCAAAACGCCTGTCCCGGTGCCTGGATCGTTGTGGAAAAAATTCTTGAACCCGGAGAACATTTGCCATCAGACTGGCCTGTTGCCGGCACCACAGGATATGATTTCATGAACCTTGCAGGGGGGCTGCTTGTAAATCCTGCATCCGAGGAGATGCTGACACAGCTGTATGCGGATTTTACAGGAGCACAACAACCGTTTGAAGCACTGGTCCATGAATGCAAGCACCTGGTGCTCACCACTATCCTGCAAAGTGAAATCAGCCGCCTCACCAGCCTGTTTGAACAGATCTGCGAAAGGCACCGGCGCCACAGGGACTATTCCCGACAGGAGCTGCGCAGCGCCCTGTGTCAGACAGCCATCCATTTTCCGGTGTACCGGTCGTATGTGTCTGCCTTCGGCAACAGGGTATCTGAAGAGGACGAACACCATATCAACGCGGCCATTGAAGGTGCTGCAATGGTGCTGACAGACCTTGATTCGGAACTGTTTTTGTTTCTTAAAGACTTGCTTCTGCTGCGGGCCAGCGGGACGCTGGAGGCAGAACTGGCCTTGCGTTTCCAGCAACTGACCGGTCCGGCCATGGCCAAGGGCGTGGAAGATACCGCTTTTTACCGCTACCACCGCCTGATCTGCCTCAATGAGGTGGGAGGAGATCCCGGCCGATTCAGTGTAACTCTCGGGCAGTTTCATACGGCCTGTGCCCGTGCACAAAAAGACCATCCGCTGGGACTGCTGGCTTCCACCACCCATGATACCAAGCGCAGTGAAGATGTCCGGGCCCGGCTGGCTCTGCTTTCCGAGATACCGGACCAATGGGCGGATGCGGTCCGCAGATGGGCTTCCAATAATGCCCGCCACCGCTCTGGTGAGTTGCCTGATGCCAATACCGAATACCTGTTATACCAGACCCTGGTCGGGGCCTGGCCCATTGATCTGGAAAGGATCTGTGCCTACATGGAAAAAGCGGTCAAAGAAGCCAAGGTGCATACCTCCTGGACAGCCCCGAATAATGCGTATGAGCGCGGCCTGGCAGATTTTATCGCTGCCGTGCTGGCAGACAGGACATTCTGTACAGATCTGGAAAATTTTGTCGCAGACCTGATTGCACCCGGCAGAATCAACAGCCTTGCCCAGACCCTGATCAAACTCACGGCCCCGGGAGTTCCGGACATCTACCAGGGCACTGAACTGTGGGATTTGAGCCTGGTGGACCCGGATAACCGCAGGCCGGTGGATTTTGCCCTGCGCCGCCGCCTGCTCAGCCAGTTGCCGCACCTGGACCCTGAAGCGATTCTGGCCGGAATGGACAAAGGCCTGCCTAAGCTCTGGGTTATCCGGCAGACCCTGCATCTGCGCCGTGCCCATCCGGAATTTTTTGGTCCCGAAGCGGATTATTGCCCGTTGTATGCCACCGGCAGAAAAGCAGACCATCTGGTGGCGTTTGTTCGGGGACAGGATGTGATTTCTCTGGCCCCAAGGCTTGTTATGGGGCTGAATAATGACTGGGACGATACCATTGTGGCACTGCCTTCGGGAAAATGGCACAATGTTCTGACAGGTGATGATACGGACGGCGGTGCTGTTCAGCTCCAGGAACTGCTGCACCGTTTTCCTGTCGGCCTGCTGGTGAAAAGGAGACAACCCTTATGACAGATATGCGTGTCTGGGCACCGAATGCCCATGAAGTAACATTACACAGCAGCGACCAGGTGCTTGCCATGACAAAAGCGGCAGGCGGCTGGTGGCATGTGGATGCCCCCTTTGTGCATCACGGCGTTGATTATGCGTTTGCGGTGGACGGCAACGGACCGTTTCCGGATCCACGTTCCCCCTGGCAGCCCAATGGCATACATGGTTTTTCCAGATGGGTGGACCATTCTCTTTTTAAGTGGACAGATGCCGGCTGGCAGCAGCCGCCCCTGGGATCAGCTGTCATCTATGAACTGCACCTGGGAACGTTTACCCCTGAGGGCACCTATGAGGCAGCTATCGGCCGTCTGGACCATCTGGTGGAACTGGGCATCACCCATGTGGAGCTGATGCCGGTGGCCCAGTTTTCCGGTGACCGCGGATGGGGGTATGACGGTGTGGATCTGTACGCCCCCCACCAGGCCTACGGCGGCCCTGAAGGGTTGAAACGCCTGGTGGATGCCTGTCACCAGCGCGGTCTGGCGGTGCTGCTCGATGTGGTGTACAACCATTTAGGGCCTGCGGGAAATTATCTGAGCCAGTTTGGGCCGTATTTCACTGACCGGTATGCCACCCCCTGGGGAGAAGCAGTTAATTTTGATGAACAGAACAGCCATGAGGTGCGGCAGTTTTTTATCGACAATGCCGTCATGTGGCTGCAGGACTACCACTTTGATGGGCTGCGTATCGATGCGGTCCATGCCATCTTAGATACATCTGCCATTCATTTTCTGGAAGCCCTTGCCAGTGCCGTAAAAAATCTGGAAACAGCTTTGGGCCGGCATCTTGTACTCATTGCAGAAAGTGATCTGAATGACCCGCGGGTGATCCGTTCTCCAGCGGTGGGGGGATACGGCATCCACGCCCAGTGGAACGAGGATTTCCATCATGCCCTGCATGCGGTGCTGACCGGGGAAAATCAGGGCTATTATCAGGATTTCGGCACACTGGCCCAGCTGGCAAAGGTCTTGACCCGGGGGTTGGTGTATGACGGATGTTATTCTGTTTACCGCCGCCGCTGTCATGGACGGCCTGCCACCGGAATTTCCGGCACCCGGTTTGTGGGGTGTCTGCAAAACCATGACCAGGTGGGCAACCGTGCGCTGGGAGAGCGCACAGGCCGGCTGCTTTCTCCGGGCCTGCTGAAAATCGGCGCAGCCCTGGTCATGACGTCTGCGTTTGTGCCGATGCTGTTTCAAGGGGAGGAGTGGGGGGCCTCAACACCATTTTTGTATTTTACCGATCACCGGGAACCTGAGCTGGGAGAAGCGGTGAAGCGCGGTCGGCGCAAAGAATTTGCCGCATTCGGATGGGAAAGCGAAGCGATTCCTGATCCCCAGGATGAAGAAACCTTTGCGCATTCCAGGCTCAATTGGGAGGAACTGCAAGAGGAGAACAGCCGCCACATGCTGGCGTGGCACCAATCGCTCATCTCGCTGCGGCGCCGCTTGTCCCCCTTGACTGATGGAGAAATCGGGCGGGTATCTGTTTTGTTTGATGAAACAGAGCGCTGGCTGATCATGACACGGGGACCGGTGCTGGTGGCCTGTAATTTCGCAGAGACTCCCCGAACCATTCCCTGTACTGATGCAAAAGACAAAAAAATGGTTCTGTCATCAGCAGATGACATTGTTGTGGAAGACACCACCCTGATGCTTCCGGCACAGGCGGTTACAATAATGCTCCAATAAAAAACAATCATAATTTACAAGGAGAAAAAATGATGGCTGAGAAAAAAAAGAAACGGGTTGTCTTCAAGGTTTTTGCACCGGACGCCCAAAAAGTTGTGCTTGCAGGCAGTTTCAATAAATGGTCCCAGGATTCGGATGCCATGAAAAAAGATGAGACAGGGACATGGAAAAAAATCAAAATGCTGCCCAAGGGTACCTATGAATACAAGTTCATAGTGGATGGAGAATGGACCTGCGATCCTAATTGTCCTGACGTTGTTTGTGATGATCAGGGTGCGGAAAACAACCAGATTGTCGTGTGAACGGTTTTGAAAACGACAGATTTGTTACATGAAATCACATCATAAAAGGAGAGAAAGCAATGAGCAAGAAAGAAGCATATGAAAAAAAGTTAGAGGCACAGCTGAAAGAATGGAAAACCGACATCGATAAGATGAAAGCAAAAGCCGACAAGGCAGATGCCGAAGCCAAGCTTGAATATTACAAGCAGATCGAAGAGTTGCGCAGCAAACAGGAAGCGGCCCAGAAAAAGCTGACAGAGCTCAAAGCAGCGGGTGAATCGGCATGGGAAGATCTTAAAGCCGGTATTGACCTTGCGTGGACGTCACTGGGAGAGTCGATAAAATCGGCCAGATCCAGATTCAATTAACCGTTTGTCAGAGTGATTTGCAGATGATTGATGCCGGCAAAAAAATGAATCCAGGGCTGAAAAAAAGACAGTATTTGCAGGAGATATAGTATGAATACCGCAAAACAAGACAATTACGTACGATGGTTTGAAGATCTGAATTCAGAAGATGTCGGCCTGGTAGGTGGCAAGAATGCGTCGCTGGGGGAGATGGTCGGGGCACTTAAAAACAAGAATATACTTGTTCCGGACGGCTTTGCCACGACCACAACAGCCTATCGGGCATTCATCAAAAAAAATCAGCTGCAGGATAAGATCACAAAACTGCTCAAAGGGTATCAGAAAAAAGAGGCATCATTGCAGAAAACAGGGCAGGCCATCCGGGATCTGTTCAAAGAAGGAGAAATGCCTGAAGATGTTGCTCAGTCAATCTCCGCTGCCTATACAGACCTTGCCGGGCGGTACGATGTAAAAGATGTGGACGTGGCGGCCCGCTCCAGCGCCACAGCCGAGGATATGCCAGAGGCCAGTTTTGCCGGGCAGCAGGAATCTTTTTTGAATGTCACCGGAACAGATGCCCTGGTTGCGGCATGCAAAAAGTGCATGGCGTCCCTGTTCACGGACCGGGCCATTGCCTACCGGGAAGAAAAGGGATTTGACCACATGAAGGTGGCGCTCTCTGTCGGTGTCCAGAAGATGGTCCGTTCCGATCTGGCCGGTTCCGGGGTATTGTTCACCCTGGACACGGATTCCGGGTTTCCGGATGTGGTTTTGATCAACGCGGCCTGGGGCCTTGGTGAAAATGTGGTTCAGGGGACGGTCAACCCGGATCAGTATACGGTTTTCAAGCCGTTTCTGGAAAATGACGGCATCGATCCGATTATCGATAAAATCCGCGGTTCCAAGGAAAAGAAAATGGTGTATGCCAAAACCAAGCCCACCAAAAACCTGAAGACTTCCAAAGAGGAACGTGAATCCTTTGTATTGACGGACCGCGAGATCATGCAGCTTGCCCGCTGGGGCGCGGAGATCGAAAAACACTATGATA
>JAABTO010000138.1 GCA_011389835.1 Desulfotignum sp.
GGGTGTGTTTCCCCTGGCAAACCGCCGGGCCACATACCCTGCCGCAAGGGGAATGGAAATGGTCAACACGATCATGACCGCTCCCAAAGCGTTGATTTCCGGACTGATGGACGTTCGTAGCATACTGAAAATCTGGACCGGCACGGTCTGGTTCTGGGCCGTTGCCCAGAACAACGTGGCGGTGACATCATCAAAGGAAATGGTAAAGGCGAACAGCATACCCGCAAAAATGGCCGGTGCCAGCAGCGGAAACGTGATCTCTTTGAACGTCTGAAACGGGCTGGCACCCAAAGACAGGGCCGCTTCTTCATACTCGCGCTTGATCCCCACCAGCCGGGCCTGGACAATGAGCAGCACATAGGGCAGGGTCAGCACCACATGACCGATGAGCAGCAGGGCAAAACTTTTGGGCTGCTGCAGCCACCGGATGAACAGCAGCAGGGCCACACCCAGGATCACTTCCGGGATCATGATGGGCGCAATGAGCATGGTGTTTATAAAATCCTTGCCCTTGAAATCATACCGGATGAATGCCAGGGCCGCAGGCACACCGATGGCGGTGGAAAATATGGCCGTCAAAGACCCCAGCACCAGAGAATTTTTAAAGGCATCCAGGATGGTGGAGTTCTGAGACAGCTTGACAAACCATTTAAAGCTGAATCCTTCCAAAGGAAATGTGCCGAACTGCTGGGGGTTGAACGCCAGGATCACCACCGCCACGATGGGGGCGAACATCCAGGCATACACCAGAATGGTATAAAGCTTGATCAGGGTCCAGCCGGAAATCAGGTTTTTCATATCTTTTCCCCTTACCCTTTGCTCAAGGATTTGAATATCTGGTTAATGCCCATGTACCGGTTATACGCATAGACGATGATGACCAGCAGCAGCAGGAGAATGACGGAAATCGCCGATCCGAAAGGCCAGTCCAGGGTGCCGATGACCCGCTTGAAAATCAGGTTGGCAATCATTTCATTGCCCGGACCCCCCAGAATCATGGGCGGCAGATAGGTGCCGCAGGTGAGCACGAATACCAAAAGACACCCGGCACTCACCCCGGGCATACTCAGGGGCAGGGTAACCTCCCGGAACGCCTGCCACTCCGTGCAGCCCAGGCTTTTGGCTGCCTCTGCCAGACTTTTGTCAATACCGTCCAGGCTCACATAGATATTTAAAATCATGAACGGCAGCAGATATTGAATCAACCCCATGATCACGGCCCCTTCATTGTACAGCATGGGAAGGGGGGTGGTAATCATGCCGTATTTCAACAGCAGGTGATTGATCAGACCGGAATCTCCCAGGATATTGATCCAGCTCAAGGTGCGGATGATAAAACTGATCCAGAAGGGCAGCATGACCAGAATCATGAGAAACGGTTTTAACCGGGATTCGGTGCGGTAAAAAAAATAGGCCGGGATATAGCCCATGATCAGGCAGATAAAAACGGTTTCAAGGGCGACCCGGATGGTATTGAGCAGGATGACGGGATAAAAGGAATCCGCAAAAAATTTGGCATAATTGCCAAACTGAAATGCCGGAATATCCATGCCGGAAGGGGCTCTGAGCCAGAAACTGTACACCACCACGAAACAAACCGGTACGACCAGCAGTAAAAATACGGCTGTCAGGGAGGGTGACAGCAGCAACCAGGGTTTCCACGGTTTTTCCTTCATAAATCAACACCTTTGTTTGGTATGCATGAGAGGGTTGTCCTGTTTGTGCGTATTTGCCTAGATTTATACAAAAAATGTACCAGTCGAAAAATTATATTTATAACCTACCGATATATATTGATATTAATGAAAACGTGACCGGATTCTCACCGGGTTGAGTTTAAAATGATTCGTTTGTGAATCAATATTTTTATCTCAGATATTTGAATTTTATGATTATATTTTATGATTCAAATATGAATCTAATCAAAAATAACCCTTTTTGTCAAGCCATGGAAGGAGAACAGACCGGTCTTTGATTCAATAGTGAATCTTTTTATCCTTTCCGGAAACGCACGCCGTATTTTTTGAATTTCCTGACCACCGTGGGCTGGCTGATACCCAGAAATTCTGCGGCCTGGCGGGTGGTCCGGCATTGGTCGGCCGCCTGCCTGAGCATATCATGCTCCACGGCTTCAAGGGTTTGTACCAGTCCGGTTCCGGCATCGGTATTCTTGAAGGGTTCACAGGCAGTGGAGACGGCCGGGGTCTCGGTCAACCGGATCAGGTAATCATCCAGCTGGCGCCGGTCACACATAGCCACCGCCTGTTTGATGATATTGATCAACTCCCGGACATTGCCTGGAAAAGAATAGGTTTTCAATGCGTGCATGGACCGGTATCCGATATGGGCCCTGCGGCGGTATTTCTTGTTGTACCGTTTCAGACAGATCCGGGCCAGCTCAAGAATGTCTTCGGGTCGCTCCCGCAACGGGGGGATGGACAGAGTAAAGGTGTTGAGCCGGTGAAACAGATCCAGACGGAACCGTTTTTTACGGGTCAGTTCCGCCAGATCCTGGTTGGTGGCCGCCAGAATCGCACAGTCGATTTTTTTCGACCGGGTACCCCCCAGAGGCATGATTTCCTGGTCATCCAGATATTTGAGCAGTTTGGCCTGGACCCCGGGAGACAGTTCTCCGATTTCATCCAGAAACAGGGTCCCCCCGGATGCCAGTTCAAACAGGCCGGCTTTGCCGGTTTCACTGGCCCCGGTGAACGCGCCTTTTTCATATCCGAACAGTTCGGCTTCCAGCAGGTTTTCCGGCAGGGCCGCGCAGTTGATCTGGATAAACGGTTTATCCGCCCGCTGGCTGTGTTTGTGAATAAACTTGGCCAGCAGTCCTTTGCCGGTACCGGATTCTCCATACAACAGAACATTGGACGCCCCGATCCGCGCCAGCTTCAACCCCAGGTGCATGGTCTGTTTCATGCAGGGGCTCTGGGCCACCACATCATTGTCAGACAGTTCCCGCAGGGTGAGTTCGGTAAGTTCATCCCGCATCTTTTCTGATTCCTGGCGCACCTGGGCCAGTTTTTGTTTCATGTCATGGATCAGGGAAATATCCCGTTCGTTCACCACCACATAGGCGATGTTTCCGGCGTCATCGAACACCGGGGTGCCGGTCACCAGAAGAGAGTATCCGGCCCGGGGCGTGGTCTGGATCAGGCTGACCTGACGCCGTGTTTCCAGCACTTCCTGGGTGGCGGACCGGTTGATCTGTCCTTCTTTCACAAGGGTTTTCACATCTTTTCCCAGCACCTGGTCCGCCCGGATGCCATTGAGGCGTTCTGCGGCCCGGTTCATTTTCAATATCCGGCCCCGGCCGTCACAGATGAGCAGACCGTCAGCAGACCGGGTGAAAATGGTTTCCAGAAAAAACAGGTCAGTGTTTTTCATACACGATCTTTCCATTGAACAGGGTCAGCATCACCCGGGTGGCCGGGATTTCTTTGGGATCGACGGTGAAGATATTGCGGTCCGTTACAATGAGGTCAGCCCGTTTGCCCACACTCAAACTGCCGGCCAGGTTCCCCATGCCCGATGCCGCTGCCGGGGTGGACGTATATCCCTGAACCGCCTGATCCACGGTCAGACACTGGTCCGGATACCAGCCGTTGTCGGGCGTGTGGTTCATGCGCATCCGGGTGACCGCCGAATAGATGCCGGAAAATGGATTGGGGTCCGCCACCGGCGCATCCGAGCTGAACATGGTGGGGACGCCCGTGTTTAAAATATTTCTGAAATTGTAAGCGTATCGGCCTCTGTCTCCGGCACATTGATCGATCATGGAAATGTCCAGGCTCATGTTGTTGGGCTGGCAGGAAACCGCCAGATTTTTCAGGCGGCCCAAAGCGGCCAGGTCTTCCGGCAGAATCATCTGGGCGTGCTCGATCCGGTGGGGAATCCGGCAGGCGCTCCGGTTCAGTGTTTCCACCTTTGCAAACACGGACAGCACCTCATGGACGGCCCGGTCCCCTACCGCATGGACCATGCAGGAGAGCCCGGCCGCATCCGCCTGGCGCACGGCCTGTTCGATCTCTTTGATGGGGGTCAGGGGCATGCCGTATGCGGCATCGATGTATGGTTGGGTCATCCAGGCGGTCCGTGCCCCCATCCCGCCGTCGCTGAAAAATTTCAAATGTCCGATACGCAGAAGGTCGTCTCCGAATCCGGTGCACAGCCCCAGGTCAACGGCCTGGCGGGTCATTTCTCCGGGCAGGGTCACGTGACACCGCAGGGCCAGCCTTCCCTGGGCGTGCAGCGCCTGCCATGCCCGCAACGCCACGGCCCCTTCTTCGCCGCCCATCAGCCGGATGTCATGGATACCGGTCAAACCCATGGCATGGGCCCGGGCCATGGCTGTTTCCATGTTTTCCAGCAGCTGGTCAAAGGTCAGTACCGGCACCACATTCCGAATCAGGTTGGGGGCCATCTCTTTGAGCACACCTGTGGGAATGCCGGCGCCGTCCCTGACGATCACCCCGTCCGCCGGATCCGGGACAGTGGAATCGATTCCGGCCAGAGACAGGGCCATGGAATTGGCCACGGCCAGATGAAGATCACAGCGCCAGATACACACCGGGTTGTCCGGGGCTGCCAGGTCCAGATCCAGGCGGTCGGGCATCCGGTTTTCCGGCCAGTCGGATTCATTGAACCCCTGACCCAGGATCCAGTGGCCCGGACCCAGGAGAGCCGCTTTTTCCTGGATGGCTGTCTGCATTCCGGCAAAACTCCGGGTTTTGGCAAAATCGATGCTGCTGAGAGTGACAGCCCATTCATAAAAATGAAAATGGGTGTCGATGAATCCGGGCAGCACCAGGCGGTGATCCAGGTTCATCACCCGGGTCTCCGGGCCGGCCATGGCCAGAATGGTGTTATCATCTCCCAGGGCCGTGATCCGGTTGCCGGCTGTTGCCAGCGCCGTGAGGGGCGGTCGACGGGTTGATGAATCGGCAGGCCGTTCTTCTGAAAAGGGGATGGGTCTTTGAGAATACAGCGTGGCGTTGTATAAAATCAGGTCGGGTACCATCATATCAGGTATCCTTGTTGAAAGGGGTCTGTGTGATCCAGGATGAAATGATGCACCCCGGTGATCCAGGCCTTTCCAGATATCCGGGTGACGCTGGCTTCAAAATTGCCGATGCTGGTTTTTTCCACCAGCCGGGCTTCAAACGTGGAACCTAAGGGGCTGGCATTGATATACGGTTCGTTCAGGCCAATTTTTTTGTAATGATGCAGCAGGGCCAGTTTGGCGGCAGTGCCGGTACCGCAGGGGGACCGGTCCATGTGAGATTCGCCGTATACCACCATGCCTCTTCCCCGGGCCGGGCCGTCACCCGGGGGGATGGTATCATAGAATTCGGTTACATCCACTGTGGTGACATCCGGCCGTTCCGGGTGGGTCACCGTGAGTTGTTCATTGGCGGCATCAATGAGTTTCATGCCCAGATCCACCAGTATTTTTTTGTTTTCCAGCGTGGGGGGCAGATCGATCTGCTGCGTGTTGACCATGGCGAAAAATCCGCCCGCGCACACCAGGTCCACGGAAAGGGTTCCGAAGCCGTCCACCTGAACCTGCTGGTCCGTGGCAAAAACAAAAGTCGGCACCATCTGGATGGACACGGAGGTCAATCCGCCGTCCCGGACATGGGCCAGCGCGGTCATCCGTCCGGATGGGGTATCGATCCCCATCCGGTTTTCTCCGTCTGCCAGGGTCAGGGTCCCGGTGCGGAACAGGGTGGTCACGGCCCCGATGGTGGCATGGCCGCACAGATAGGGGTACCGCCGGGCGTCCATATAGATCAGGCCGAACGCGGCATCCGAAGTCACCGGTTCGGTGACCAGGGCGGCCAGCACCTGGCGTGATCCCCGGGGTTCTCTGGTCAACAGGCGCCGGACCGCATCATGATCGGTTCTGAAACTGATCAGTTTCTCCATCATGGTTGCCCCGGTTACAGGCGGCAGTCCGTCCACAATAAGGCGGGTCACCTCCCCTTCGGTATGGGAATCAATGGTGGTGATCACCGGTGCGTCACCATCATACAGTGTCGATATATCATTGAAAGGATTCATCATATTTACCCTCATGTTGTGTGGAATCCGGACCGGTGTACGGCAATGGTTGATCCCCTGGCCGGCCCGCCGGTCCGCATCCGGGTTACGTTTCAGGTTCGATCACCGGTACATCCGGCATGGACTGGTTGTCTGGCGCCGGTTCATGGGGAATCATAGCCGCCCGGGAGGTTTTTCCATCCACCCGGATAAACAGCCCGTCCCTGAAATGAATATGTTTCAGATGCGGGGTGATGGCCGCACATTCCTGTCGGCCCAGGAATTCATAGTCAATAAAGTCCTCGTCATTGTCGGATACCGTGATATAGGCAATGCCCAACGAAGTGATGTTCTGGAAAAAATGGGAGCCCTGGGACGGGTCCGCCTTGATACTTTCGATGGTGGTCTCCACCATGACCCCGACATTGGAGATATCGTTCCATGCCACGGGAATGCCCAGCCACCGGTCGGAAGATCCCCATCTTCCCGGACCGATGAGGACATATTTTTTCTGACTTTTGTTGAACAGCGCATTGAGCTTGTTGATCTCCCCGGCGATCTCGACGGTGTCTGCCGGGTCGAACCGATCCGGGTCCACATAAATCAGGTCGTGAATGTTTTTGTATTCCCCGTTCCCCAGAGAGTGAACCGAAAAACAGAATGCCTTGTCCCGATCCATATCCGTGATTTTGACGGTGAGATTCTGCTTGTACCGGCCCATGGGCCGGATCTGAAGCAGAGAGAATTCCGGTTTCCGGTTGCCGTCTGCGTGCAGGTTCACGGCAAATTCCACTTCCACGGACGATCCCATCCACCGGGAACCGATACGGGTGACTTCCGCCAGGATGTCCGCCAGCGGAAAACTGTTGTATTTCAGGATGCCGGCAAAGGTCAGCACTGGAAATCCCTTGCTGGAATACACATCCCTGATCCGGTTGTCCTGAACATGGAACGTGGAGCATAACTGCTGAACCATGGGATGATCCGCAGCATCCATGAGTTCCAGTCTGGCCAGGGTGGGGTCTTCTCCGGGATCTGAAAAAAACTGGTCTTTCGGGGGAAAGAGATCTGTTTTCAGGGCGTAGAAATATTTCTGGGCGTTTTCCAGAATATCCTCCACCATGGAAAACTGGGGGAGAAACTGGGGATATCGGGGACAGAACCGCAGGGTTTTCCCGCCTTCCATCACAATTTTACCCAGGCCCATGGCAATGTATGCAATGCCTTCTTCCGCCTTGAGATGGGCAATGGGATAAAAATTGTAGGACTGGGCCACACCGGCAACGGACGGATAAAAATAGTTGTCATGCCGGATCCCGGTGAGCTGCTGGAGTATGACAGCCATCTCTTCATCTTCGGTCCGGTGCATGGTGCTCTGGGCATAGGCCCGGGGGGCTTTCATGTAGGTGGAGGCATATACCAGCTTGACGGCCATGATCAGCCTTTCCAGACGTGTGTCCAGGCTGCTGTCGGAGTTGGGCAGCATATAGGTTTTGTACAGGCCGGCAAACGGCTGGTAGTGGGCATCTTCAAACAATGAGGAGGAGCGCACCGCAATGGGATACGTCACATGCTCCAGATAGACCTTTAGGTTGTTTTTCAGCCAGTCCGGAAACCGGGCCTGGATAAATGCTTTCACCACCATGTCATCGGACAGGTCCTGGTCGGAGTCCAGCAGCTGGGCCAGGTTGTTGTCTTCAATAAACATTTTGAATCCGTCCGTGGCGATTACAAAGGTCTGGGGAATATGGATATCCACGTCCGGGAACTTTTGGATGAGCTCATTGTCCTGCTTGATCTGAGAGGCCATGAACGCCAGGCCTCTGGCTTTGCCCCCCAGAGAGCCGTTGCCGATTTTCATGAACCCGGTGTCTGAATCAAACTCCTTGGAATCAAATTCAATGACCTGGCCCTGGCGGGTGCCCCGTCGGCGGGCCCGGATGCTGTCGATGAGAAACCGTTTCAATGATTTGGGATTGGGAAAGTCATCAATGGTATAAGGTTTCAGGTTCAGCGCCAGGCTGATTTCACTGCGGGCCAGCAGCCATCTGGAAAAATCATTGTTTTTCGCGTGAAACACAATGGATTCATCCGGAATTTCGGGCAGCAGTTTTTCAATGGCCCGCAGGTCACTGGCCCGGGCCACCTCCTCTCCGTCAGGTCGCCTGAAAACGAAGGCCCCGAATCCCAGGCATCCCACAAAAAAGATCTTGATCCGGTCATTGAGGTTGGCGGAATTCTTGTTGATGAACACCGCCGGAATCCGGTAGGCCAGATCCCGGCTGCGCTCCTCTGTGCTGATGATCAAAAGGGGCAGGTCCGGCAATTCCTTCTTGATCTGGCTTAACAGATGAAATCCCGCGTTTTCATCCTCTTTTCCGTTTCTGGGAAACCGCATGTCGGAAAATACGGACAATACATAGGGTTTGTATTTTTCGTACAGTGCAAGGGCCTCTTCATACGTCTGGGCCAGCAGCACCTTGGGGCGGCCCCGCATTTTCAGCAGCCGGTGTTCCTCGTTGATGGACTCGTCGATCACGGACTGGGTCTGGAGCACGATCTGCTTGTAGATCACCGGCAGAATGGCGGAATAGTGATAGGGGGAATCTTCCACCATGATGATGACCCGGACATTGGCATTTTCGGTATCAAACGCCACGTTTTTTTCATCTTCGAAATTTTTGATGATGGCCAGCAGCAGGTCGGCATTGCCCCCCCAGATATAGGTGCGGTCAATGGCGGTCTGGTTTTCCTGGCTCAGATACTGGCTGATGTCGCAGTTGTTGTGCAGCAGCATGAAAAACGGCAGATCCGTGTATGTGAGTTTGACTTTTTCCCCGAAGGTATGAACGTCCATGCCGTCCAGACTGGGCATGGCCAGAATCAGATCAAAATTTTTCTTTTCCAGCCGCTCGAATGCCTCGGTTGCCGAAGACACCCAGGTGAGCCGGGGGGGCCTGGACAGGTTCAGTCCCTTGTATTCATGGATAATCCGGTTGGAAAGCCGGCCCTCTTCTTCCATGATGAATGCGTCATATGGACTGGAAACCAGAAGGATATCTCCCACCTTGCTGGCCATGAGTTCATGGTATATCTTGATGCCGGATTCCTGGTTGAAGGAACTGTCCATGTGGGTCTGTCCTTGGTCAAAAAAGTTGATATTTCACCAGTTTCCCATCCAGGCCGCCGATGGTCAACGGTTCTTTCCACGAGGGTGCCAGAGGGACGTGCTTGATGTATCTGGGATCACCAAAATACACCAGCGCGGAGGACCTTCTGCACCGTTCCCGCAG
>JAABTO010000139.1 GCA_011389835.1 Desulfotignum sp.
CCGCAGCGGTTGCAGCAGGTGCACTGGGCCCAGGCCACCTCCATGGCGTGGCGCATGAATTCGTTGGTCACGTTTCCTTTGCGCTTGACAATTTCTCCCAACGTGGACTGGATCTTGTAGGCCGGCACCTGTTTTGGATCTTTGCCGTTGACCTGATACAGAAAACAGCTGTCCGCGCACATGCCGCAGTGGGCACAGATTTCCAGCCAGGTTTTCAACCGGGATTTCATGGTTTTCTGAATCGTGGATGCCAGCAGTTCGGAATCCACGTCCAGATGCTTCATCTCTTCGTAATATTTTGCCCCGCTGGAGTCGGACAGCAGAAAATTCACTTCCTCGGGGGTGTTGATCGGTTTTTTATTACAGTATGTTCCTTCCGGCATGAATTGTTTCTCCTTCACATGGGTTGCCAGTCTTCTTGTTTTTTACCAGGCCATTTTGGTGCCTTTCATCCCGCCGCGTTTGATGCCGAAATCCATTCCCAGCTGGGCCCGGGAGGCAAAAAACAGAAACACGTGGGACATTTTGGTGAACGGAATGGCGATCAACAGCAGCTCCCCGCAGAAGATGTGCAGGTTCAGCCAGAACCCGTAGGATCCCGCCTGGTATCTGGCCGCAAGCCCCGTGACAAACGGTGCCAGCGCAATGAACCAGATAAAATAATCGTTCCAGGTGGTCAGTATCCGCACTTCGGGCAACACCACCCGCCGCAGGATCAGAAACGCGCCGCATCCCACGGCCAGCCAGGAGAGAAAATCCGCCATGGCCGGTCCCAGGGTGACCAGGGAAACGCCGACCTTGTTTTCCAGAAACAGGTTGTGCCCGGCCAGAAAAAGCGGGACGGTCACAGCACTGATGTGAAACCCGAAAAACGCGGCCGTCATCACCGGCTGGGTTCGCCAGCCCTGGGTACCGTAAGGGATCAGCCATTTATAGATGGACCGGACCGCTCCTTTGATGCCGGCCGCGGTATGGGCCCGGTAGGCCACCCGGTCCAGCTGCCAGTCCAGGCCCAGAAAATAGCGCACAAACCGCACCGCCATGCCGACAATACAGACACTGACCGCGATCCAGAAAAATATGCCTGTCAAAAACTCATGCATCGGTATAGATCTCCATTTGTGTTGTCATCTTCATTCAATTCTCATCATCTCTTTCCGTCAGAAACCACCAGAAAAGCGGCAGGGCCACCAGGATGCCGCCCATGATCAGATAGGTGACCCCCTTGGTGTGTACCATGAAATCGTGAAGCGTGAAAAACAGGGTGTTCATTGTTGTTGTCTCCATATCATTTGATTCACGTCATGTCATGTCCGGATCAATGGGCCGGGTAATCCGGATGTTCGTGCAAAACCGGCATCCGGGTGGTGACAAACCGGTAGATCACGATGCCCAGGGTCACGATGAAGACCGATGTGCCGATTTCCATGATGCTGGGAAAATACCGCTGGTCGGAAGGCAGGTGGTAGTTAAAGGCGATCATCGAGATATTGAGCCGGTTCAGAACAATGCCGAACACGGTCCAGGCGGCGGCCCACCGGACGAATTTCAGATTTTTTTCCCTCACGCCCATGGCGAACAGGACCGCCGGCAGGGCCACACACCCGATCACCTCCACCAGATACCACATGCCCCACCCGGTGGTCAGATACTGCCAGTGGCCGTCAATGGCAATGCCCACCAGCTTGACACTCAGATAACCCACCATCACGAATGCGGCGGCTTTGGCAAACCCCATGGCCACCCCAAAGGCTTGCCGGTGATGGGTGTCATCCATATGCCGGCTCAGATACCGGTGCGCCAGGGTGCTTTCAAAGATCACCATGGACATGCCGGCAAACATGGAGGAGATGAAAAAATATACCGGCAGATAATTGGAATACCACAGCGGATGGAGTTTGGACGGCGCAATCATGAACAGGGCGCCCAACGAAGACTGGTGCAGGGTGGACAGCACCACGCCGAAAATGGTGAGTATCAGCGTCAGCTTCACCACCACGGCCCGGATTTTTTTAAGCCCCAGCCATTCAAAGGCCGCCGGTGTAAATTCGATGAACAACACGGTCAGGTAAAGGAACACGCACAGCCCCACTTCGAACAGAAGCGAAGAGGTGCCCTGTGAAACGAAAATCGGGTACGGCAGCCGCCAGGGACGGCCCACGTCATAATGCAGGGCCAGCACCACCAGGGCATAGCCTAAAAAAGCCGTGAGAATGGCCGGCCGGACCGCTGAATGATACCGCTTCAACCCGAAGATGTAACAGGCGGCCGACGTGACATACCCCCCGGCGGCCAGGGCCACCCCGCACAGCAGGTCAAATCCGATCCACACGCCCCAGGGGTTGTTGTTGTCCAGGTTGGTCACGGCCCCGATGCCCTGGGTAAACCGCATCAGGGTCAACACCCCGCCCACCGCCAGTATGATGCCGACAATGACATTGAAAGGGGTCCACAGTTTTCGGACGGTCTGTCCGCCGTTGTCTGTCATGCTACTCATCCTCCTTGGTCTGCGAAGGTTCCGGGTCTTTGGCCGCCGCTTCCTCCAGCGCTTTTTTCACCTCGAAATTGATGGCGGACTGTTTCTCCTGCTCCCATTTTTTCCTGAGGGTTTCCAACTGGTCCTGGGCCTGTTTTCTGCTTTGGACCACGGCTTGTTCCACTGCGGCCTGTTTTTCCTGCGCCGCGATTTTTTCCTTGCGTTTGGAGATGGCATAGACCCCTGTCAAAAGCACCGGCCACAGTCCCACGACAATGGGAACGGCGGACAACGGGCCGGCGGTGAGCTCAGGGGCGGACTTGGTTCCCAGATCCTCTCTCATGCCCATCCGGCTGAACGGTTGCCCGGACAGGTACAGCCAGCTGGTGCCGCCCATCTCGTGCTCGCCGTACACATGGGACACATACCGTTCCGGAAAGGTCTGAATCCGCTGCCAGGCATAGGCGATCAACTCGTCACGCTTTCCGGATATCAGGGCCCCGGCCGGACACGCATCGACACAGCCCGGTCGCTTGCCCTCCTTGAGCAGGGGATGGCACAGGGTGCATTTGGTCACCCGGGGATCCAGGGCCTTGTGATATTCGTAGGCCGGAATGTTGAACGGGCAGGCCACCATGCAGTACCGGCAGCCCACACACAGGCTTTCATCGTAGACCACGGCTCCTTCCGGGGTTTTTTCAAAGGCCTTGACAAAACAGGCGGATGCACAGGCCGGTTCCAGGCAGTGGTTGCACTGGGTTTTGACAAACACGGGCCGGTCGCTGTCGAACCGGTTGACCACGGTGAACACATCCGCGTCGGTTCTGCGTTTCTGATCCAGCACACTCAGGTCATCAAAGGCCGTTTCCGGCGCAGGCAGGTTGTTGACCCGGTGGCAGGCGCTTTCGCATTGACGGCACCCGATACATTTGGTGATATCATGCAGCACGCCCAGGCTGTCGGGCCAGCCTGAAAATTCCTTGCCGGCCGCACCTTTGGCCGTGCCGGGAACACCGGCGGCCTGTCCCAGTGCCAGGGCCCCGAGACAGCCGATAAATTTTCTTCGGGAAATACCCATAATCAATCCTCTGCTTGTTTCATGTCCAATAGGTCAACGTCTTTATTTTTTCTCATGGCAGACCAGGCAGTCCGTGGACGGCACTGACGCGATTTCCATTTTCTGATGACAGCCCATGCACTGTTCATGGTAAGCGGTTTTCAAATCCGGAACACGCGGTGCAGACGCCGGAACACCGTCGACTGCTGCGGCATGACAGGCTGCACAGGCGGGCGGGGTCAAAGAAGCCGGACTGTTGTGGTGGCACCCCATGCACAGGGTCTGCTCATTTTTATGAAACGCATTGGCCAGATCACTGTCTTCCACCCGCCGGGCAATCCCGTCGATGACTTTCCGGTGAGGGAACCGGCTGGGCTGGTAGGTTTCAGATAACGAACCGATCACCACGAATTCCGGAATGTCTGAGCGTGTCACAGTCCGGTATTCAGCGGAAGCGGGGGTGTCAAACTGTTCGGCCCGCATTTTGCGCATACCGGCATCCTTTACCACACGGCGGTCCGGATCATTGTGGCAGACCTGACAGGTGTTTTCATTCATCCGGGACCGGGGCATGACAACATGACATCCGGCACAATCCGGCGCCCGGGTTTCCTTGACATGACACCCCACGCAGCTGCCGGATTGGGTGTCGGCATGCATGGCCTGTTCCAGACGGACAAATCCCCCTTTTTCATCTCCATCAGGGGTATGGCAACTCGTGCACGATTCCAGGGAATCATGATGACAGACCCGGCATGAAACCGCTGCGGTTTCATGCTGTTTGTGATTAAAAATCACCGGTGAAATCCGGTAGCTGGCTTTGTCTTCCACCGCTGTTCCCCCGGTCATGAAAACCGCATCAGGCTGACTGCGTTTCAACCGCGGCGGATTCTCGATCTTTGGCAGCTCTGCGGCCACATTGGCGGCATGACATCCGTAACAGTCGATGGGGCCGGCGGTGATTTCCTGGTTTTTTTTCTCCAGATGGCAGGCCACGCACGCGTCATGGGATGCTTCCCGTATCGAGCGAACCCCGTCTGCACTCTCTTTTTTGTGGCAGTAGATACAGGCGCTCTCACTGCCTCTTTCAAACACGATCTGCTGGGCAGCGTCATCATACTGATGATGGCAGGCCTGGCAGTTGTCCGGAGATACGGCTTTGTCCGGGGAAGGGATATGGTCGGATACTTCGTGCAGGTAATGAAGCGACCGGTCGAACTCGATTTTTTCCCAATGGGTGCCGGGGTCGGGGTCGGGCACGGACGCGCCGTGGCACTGACGGCATTGCGCTGTGGTGGGGCCGGCCGGTTCTCCGGCTGATTTTTTCTGTTCATGACACACGATGCAGTTGTCATGGTACAGGTCCATGGATGCCGGCAAATCGGTGCGCTGATATCTGAAAACCAGGGACCCCTCCTTTTGAACATGACACTGGATACAGTCTCCGTCCACCGAGTTTGTGTGACGGGTATGCAGAAACGGCACCGGCGACATTTCATCCCTGCCTGCCTCCGGCGGCAGATTGATGATGATCCGGTCCGGGGGAATCTTCGGGCCGGGCACCTTTTCCAGGGCGGTTTTCCCCGGAAAAGGAAATAAAAGCAGGATCATCCCCGCTGCCGCGATCAATAGATATGCAGTCCGTTTTGCCATCTTCCAATCCTCAAAAAGTTATGTTGACATACATCTCACCCGTTAAACCAACCAATTTGATATGAAAATTTCCTACTATTTTAATATGAATAAGTCAACCCAAAAAAACCAGGTCCCGGGAAAAAATCTGAGCCGCTCACAGTTGACCGCAAATTTCAGATAGGATATGGTGATTGACATCGAAAACCGGTAAGCGTCAGACAACCCTCTGTCCTGTTTTCAGATCGCTGCCTGCCTTACAGATCCGGGAGGGGCCTTATGCAAGGGCAGCATCTGTCAGATAAAAAATATCACCCGGGCCGCCGGCTGTGTGATGCCTGTTTCTTTTTCTGAACCGGCAATGCCGCTGTTCCTGGAAACACAGGTGAAACGGCTGATGTCACGATTTTCTTTGAGTTACATCAGAGACGACACCTGTGTGGAATATTTTCTGCAGGATACCCGAAACCAGAATCTGGTGTCGGTGAACCTGATTCTGTCCCATGACCGGTTCGCCGGAGGGCTTTATGTCTCCAAGTTTTATCCACAGCTTTTCCTGACGCCGGATCACCGGTTTCTGTCAGCCGCCTGTTTCTATCTGATGATCCATCACAGTGTCGGCGTGTTCGGTCTGGCCGATCACTGCCGGGTGTCCCTTGAAACCGACATCGCGGTGTTTGATGAATTTTATTCCCGGCTCCCGGAATTTCATTTCAAAATCGCGTATCACCGCCCGTGCCGGCGGGTATGTCTTTACGGCAGTTATCAGCTTCTGCCCATCGATGCGACAATCATACATAAAAACAGAAAAATGTTTCTGTAATCCGGTTTGTGTTGTGATATAATCGCACATTGTCCGGTCAATGGGTGACAGCCGCCGGACAGAAACCAAGCTGAATAAAATAATTTCCGATTCCGAGGAGCTCTATGCTCAGTGTTACACAAACGCCGCTGCCCGGCTCATCCCGGGTAATGTTCCGGGGGGACTGCCTCCGGTTCACTTTGACATTGAATACAAACGCGGCCGGCAACGCCTGGGTGCGCACCAACCTGGGGACTGCCGCCATCACCCGGCGGGAGATCATCGCCCGGGTGGAGAAAAATGAGATCAAGCTGGATGAAGGCTGGTATGATATTCAGATGATCCGCGAGGATGCGGTCACGTTCACCATTGTGCTGCCCCTGCATCAGACCGGATTTTTTCAGGCCAAATGTTTTTTCATTCCGGAACATCAGCCGGTTCCCGTATGGCCGGAAGGGGATAACTGTATTATCAATGTGGAACCGGCGGGCACCTGCTGCGCCAATATCATCTACAATGCCTTTGTCCGGCAGTTCGGCCCTGCCAGAACCGCGCCGGGCAAAGGTCTGGACCGCTCCCTGGTACCGTTGATGGAAACCCTGGACGCCAACGGGTTCACCGTGATCCCGGAATCCGGAAAATTCCGGGACCTGAGGGACCAGGTGGGGTTCATTTTTTCCACCCTGGGGTGCCGGGCCCTGCATCTGCTGCCCATCCATCCGACCCCCACCACCTATGCCCGCATGGGCCGGTTCGGCAGCCCCTATGCCGCATTGAATTTCACGGACGTGGACCCGGCCCTGGCCCGGTTCGACCCGGCGGCCACGCCGCTGGAGCAGTTCATGGAACTGGTGGATGCGGTGCATTATCACAACGGATACCTGATTCTGGATATCGCCATCAATCACACCGGCTGGGCCGCAGCCATTCATGAAACCCACCCGGAATGGCTGATAAGGGGGGAAGATGGCAATATTGAAGCCCCGGGGGCATGGGGCGTGGTGTGGGCCGATCTGACAAAACTGGACTATTCCCACACCGACCTGTGGCAGTATATGGCAAATATTTTTCTGCTCTGGTGCCACCGGGGCGTGGACGGGTTCCGGTGCGATGCCGGATACATGATTCCCGTCGATGCCTGGGAATACATGGTGGCCAGGGTCCGGCAGGAATATCCGGATACCTTGTTTCTGCTGGAAGGGCTGGGCGGGCCGTTGAAGACCACCCGGGATATTCTGGGCCGCGGCAATTTCAACTGGGCCTATTCCGAACTGTTTCAGCACTACACCCGGGAAGAGATCACCCGATATCTGCCGTTTGCCCTGGAAGTGTCCGACACCTGCGGCCATATGATTCATTACGCGGAAACCCATGACAACAACCGGCTGGCATCGGTGTCCACCACCTATGCCGGCATGCGGACCGCTTTGTGCGCCCTGTTTTCCGTATCCGGCGGCTTTGGGTTCGCCAACGGGGTGGAATGGTTTGCCACAGAAAAGATCAATGTCCATGAATGTCCGGGGCTCAACTGGGGCGCGAAAGACAATCAGGTGGATTTTATTTTCCGGCTCAATACGATTCTGAAAACCCATCCCGCTTTTTTCCAGGCCGCCCGGCTGACATTGATACACAAAAACAAGACCCCGGCCCTGGCCCTGCTGCGGGTCCATCCCCAAACCGGTAAAACGCTTCTGGTTCTGGTGAACCTGGACTGCGAAGAACCGTCTCCGGTTTTCTGGCACCGCCCGGATGTGGGCGTGGATCAGGTGGAATGGATGGATCTGTTGACCGATACCCCTGTTTCGCTGCTGATGGATGGCCCGGTGGCCGGCATCACCCTGGCACCCGGCGAAGCCATGGCCCTGTCCCCGGATCCGGCAGATGCCCGGGAACTGGCGGCCGGCATGCACCGCAACGAACACACACCGGCCCCGGTGCCGGATCAGGTGCTGAAACAGAAGTTCCGGGCCGGGGTTCTGGCAGTGAACACCGCGATCCACGGATATACGGATGTGAGCGGCCTGGATCTGGACCGGGCGGCCCGGCACCTGTCTGAAGACCCGCTGGAATTCATTCGTTCGTTTTTTCCGGACACCTCGGAAAACCGGGTGATTCCTTTTGATGTCACAAAGGATCTGAACCGTCAGGTCATGGTGCCGCCGGAATTTTTCCTGCTGGTGAAAAGCCCGGTGGGGTTCAGAGCGGAAATTCTGGATGCCAGGGATGCAGACCGGAGAACCCTGGGTGATACCGACCGGCAATCCCTGGGATATGACGAAGGACTGCCCTTGAAAACCGGTGGTTTTTTTGCCCTGTTCATGCCCAAATCCCTGAGTAAAACCCATAAACCCTGCCGTCTGAACCTGCGGCTGTTCCATCCGGATAAAATTCAGACGGCATCGGCATCCCTTCTGTACCTGGCGCCGTTTGACACCCTGCAGGTCCGGACCACGTTCACCCGGCGCAAGATTGCGGCTGATCCCGGACTGACCCTGCTGGCCGCCACCCGCACCGGTGGCATGATGCGGGCTCCCGGTGACTGGGGACAGCTGCACAGCCGGTATGACACCCTTTTAGGGGCGAACCTGAATCCCGGCATGCCCGAGAATCGCTGGATGACCCTGGCCCGGTGCCGCATCTGGGCGATATTCCAGGGATATTCCAGAGAGCTGGCCAAAGACTGTCTGCAAAGCTTCACGTTTTCCTACGACAATGCCGGCCGGTGGCGCTTTCATGTCCCGACGTCCGAAGGCAAATATTATGTGCTGGACATGACCCTGATGCTGTCACCCCGCAATAACCGGATTCGTCTGTCCATTACCCGGCCTGAAGCGAAACACAACCGGGAGCGGATGCTGTCCGATGACGTGCCCGTGACATTGATCATCCGGCCGGATGTGGAAGACCGCAGCTTTCACGATACGGTCAAGGCGTTCACCGGACCGGAAGCCGACTGGCCGGAGAAGATCGGTTCCCATGACACCGGGTTCAATTTTTCCCTGTCGACCGGGCACACCCTGTCCATGAACATTGACCCTCCCGGCCGGTTTGTCCATGAACCGGAATGGGATTACATGGTGCACCGGCCCCTGGAAGCGACCCGGGGGCTGGATCCGGCATCCGACCTGTTCAGTCCGGGCTATTTTTCCTTTGAGTGCGCCGGCGGCCACACCGCCGAACTGACGGCCCGGGTGGACAACGGCCGGACTTTAGAACCGGATGCATGGCCGTCTCCGGCCTTTGAACCCGGCTTTACCATGGAACAGGCCCTGATCCGGTCCCTGGATGCCTTTCTGGTGGACCGG
>JAABTO010000018.1 GCA_011389835.1 Desulfotignum sp.
AAAAATGATAATGAAAAGTTTTTTTTGCATAGTAAATCCCCCTTTTTCCTATAGATGATCGATTTTAATTCATGGTGCGATCATAAAGTATTTTGAAATGCAATATTTGGACCAAGATTTTTCTATAGAGACAGCGTTGGGGAGATGCTGAGAAAGACACCCCTGGATATTGACGAGCGCAAAGGCATCATTCGAAATCTCAAAAGCGGAAGAGAGAGGCTGAAGTTGCACTTCTGCCACAAAAAGTCGCTGACAATCTTGTCGGTATTCATGTCAAACTTCATGATCTGCGCAGACATGCCGCCACGCGTGCATCACGCTCAGGCACCCCTTTGAAAAAGGTTGCGACGTGTTTCAATAACCGGTCATTTCCAGGTATCCCATGCCCTGGACATTGTCTGCGGTAAAGCGCATGGCTCCTTCCCAGTAGGCAAAGGCATGGGTGTGCTCCTGGTGGTCGATCACCGGAATTACCGTCAGATCCAGGTCGTGGGCCGGAATCTGAATTTGCCAGTTCACCGGATACCGGGTGCCGGTGTCCGGGCTTTTCCAGTGAGATTTCGCGGTCAGGGTGAAATCTGTTTCCGACAGGATCACATAAGTGCCGTCCGCCAGAGAGATGCTGCCGAAACCGAATCCGTTGGGTGTGCCGTCCGCTTTCCGGATCCGGCAGACCATCAGATCCCGGCCGTCTTCCAGGTGGGCGGAAAACCAGTCCCATCCCTGGATATCTTCTCCGATCACCGTGGTGCTCCATTCGTGGTCAAACCATGAAGATCCCTTGACTTCAAACCGGTCTTTTCCGATGCTGATAACCCCTCGGGTGTCCAGCCGGGGCAGGGAAAAATAATAGGAAGCATTGCCTTTACCCGGGCCTTTGGGAGAATATCCCCGGTCTCCCTGGAGAATCAAGGGCTTTGTCTGAACCAGGGTGAAAGACAGGGATATGTCATTGGCTACGGCATCCATGGCCAGGCCGGTCCCCGTGTCGGTCACCTGCCAGTCGTCCAGCCATACGGCAAAGGGATCGGACCGGCAGCCGGCAATTTTCAGGCTTTCGCGGTTCATGCGGGAAGTGCTGTAAAACTGCCGGTTCCGGGTGTCCGTGACTGCAAAATGGGCCAGGTACAGCTGCCGGGTCCGCCACTGGGAGGTGCCCGTGACCGGGTCGCAGGACAATGCCTGGCGGAAAAAGGTGAGCTGATACCCGAAATGCCGGCCGGTGTCCGTGGTCAGGTTGCCGGTGTAGTACCACCACTCGGTGCGGAAGGTGTCATGGGGACCGGCATCATCCGGAAAGACCATGGGTCTGGGGGCGGTCACCCGGTCAAAGCATTCGGTTCCCTGCGTATTGGACAGGGCCTGGGCAATATCGATGCGGTCCGGGGCTTCGGTGGTGCAGCCCTGGAACACCAGGGCCGGCACCAGCACCAGAAAAAGCATCAGCATAAGTGACAAGATTCTCATGGTTACTCCATGTGAAGGGCTTCGGAAATATGGGTGCGGCCGGCGGCCAGAGCCGGAAAGATGCCGGCGGCCAGGGCAGCGGCAGATGACAGCACCACAGCCTGAACCATCACACCCGGGGTTAGCACCATGTCATAGGTCCATCCGAACGCCCGCTGGTTGATGACATGGATCAGAATCCAGGACAGGACTGCACCTAAAGGGATGGCCATGATGCCTGCGATCAGGCCGTAGAAAAAGCATTCATGGATCAGCAGCTGCCTGACCTGGCCCGGCAGGGTGCCGCAGGCTCTGAGAATGCCGATCTCCCGGGTCCGCTCCAGGAGCAGGGCCATGACCGCGTTCAAAATCCCTGTCAGGGCCACCATGGCGGTGAGGACCTGCAGGGCCGAGGTGATGATGAAGGTGTTGTCAAACACGGCCAGAATGCTCTGCTTGATTTCCGCTCCGGAGCGTACCTGGATCAGGGAACCGGGCGGGATCATTTCCTGAATCTCATCCATGACCGGTTTTGCCGGCGTGTCTGAAGCCAGAAACAGCTGCATGGCCGTGATATCGTCATGCCCCCAGTACCGGGCCATGGTGGGCCGGGACATCACCACCCGGCCCCCGCCCATGAAAAAATCACGGAAAATGCCGGCGATCTGAAAAGAAATCGGCCCCTCACGGGTTTCCAGAATCACGGCCGCGCCTGCTTCCGGTTCCACCTGGTGCTGCCGGGCGAATATTTCCGACACAAAGATCCATCCGCTCTCCAGAAGCGATGCCAGTTCCGTTTCCGGGGCCGCTGTCCAGGACCAGCGCATCACAGACTGGTTGGATTCATAGGAAAACAGGTGGACTTTTCCGGCGGCCCGGGAAAACACCGGATGAATGTTGTAGGCCGAGACCGCTGCGACACCGGGCAGCTGCCGGATCCGGGCCACCAGGTCCGGATCCAGGGCCGGGTGCCGCTCATCTGCGGAAGACACGTGGACATGGCCCCCGATATGATCATCCACCCACTGGACAATGGATTGCCGGAAACTGCCGGTCATCACTTCGATGCCGATGTAGACGGATGTGACCACCATCAGGGATGCCATGAGCACACTGGTCTGGCGCAGGGACCGGGTGATGTTTCTCAGGGCCATGGTCAACATGATTCCCAGCAGGCGTTCGCCGGCTGCCAGAAGGGTCCGGACCAGAACCCGGATAATCAGCGGTGTCAGCAGGGCGGCCCCGAAAAAAATCATGAACAGCCCGGTAAAATCATACCCGGCCTGGGCGGGCCCGGTCCTCATCAACAGGGCTGCGGCGGTCAGAATGACCAGTCCGGCCGCAAACAGGCCGGGGATCATCTTCTGAAACCGGTGTTCGGACACGGATTTGTGCATCAGACTGACGGGCCGGGTGCCGGCGGCACCCAGGGCCGGGAAGAGCCCGGCCACCATAGAGGTCAGAATCCCTGCCACCAGGCCTTTGGCCAGGGTGATCCCGGCAATGTCGGTTTGGCCCACAGTGAGGGTGAAATACATCTCCGATACCGTGGCGATCACGGCCTGAACCGCGCCCTTGCCCATCAAAATGCCTAAGAGAACGCCCAGGATGGATCCGATCACGGCGTACACCATGACTTCCGCCATGACCGTGAAAAAAATCCCGGACCGGGTGGCGCCCAGGGCCCTCAGGATGGCATGGAGCCGGTGGCGGCGGGACACGGAAAAAGATACGGTGTTGTAGATCAGAAAAATACCCATGAACAGGGCCAGCATGGAAAAGGCGGTCAAGCTGTTTTCAAAGGATCGGGACAGTCCGCGTACCGCATGGTTCTGCTGGTCGGTCTCGACCAGAAACACCCCTTCCGGAAGGGGTTCCTGAATCTCTTTGGCCACGTCTTTCCGGTCCAGGATCAGGTCGATCCGTGTGATGTGATCACCCATGTCCAGAATTTCCTGGGCCGCGGAAATATCGGTGACCACCAGGCCTTCGAGCATCTGCAGGAGCGCTTTGTCCGGGCTGTCCAGAATACCGGCGACCGTGACAGTGGTGTTTCGTCCGCCCAGAGAAATGGTCAGGGGGCTGCCGATGTCCAGACCGAACCGGCCGGCATGGGATTGGGCGATGAACACCCCTGTTGAGCCGGTCATGACAGCGGACAGATCCCGGTTGTCCGTTCCCAGGGGGAGGTGCCGGAAATGGGTTTCGGAAAACGGGTCCACGCCCATGAGGGTCATGATGCGGTCATCCAGTTCCGGAACGGTCACATGCCGGGAAATCACCGGGGCGGACCGGTGGATGCCCAGTCGGGTCCGAAGCTTTGTGAACACGCTCTGGGGGATTTCCAGCCGGGCCCCTGTTATCTGATGGGTGGCCCGGGACACCAGGGCCGTGGTGGACATTTCAAAAGACTTTTCCACCGAGGTTTTCGCCATGTCAATGGCCACCACCCCGGCCACGCCCATGGCAATACCGAAAATCAGCAGCAGGGTCCGCAGCAGATGCCGCCGGCTGTGGCGCAGGCAGGTGCGGATCAGGGTACGGCTACCCATGAGACGGTTCATGAAAAGGTCCGTCCATGGCTGCCAGGTCACAGTCTGCCACGGCAAACATCTGGTCGGCCCAGGCAGCGGCATCCGGGCTGTGGGTCACCATGATCAGGGTCTTTCGCTGATCACGCACCAGTGATGAGATCATTTGCATGATTTTTCTGCCGGTGTCCTGGTCCAGGTTGCCGGTAGGTTCATCCGCCAGTACCAGATCCGGGTTGTTCACCAGTGCCCTGACAATGGCCACCCGCTGCTGCTCGCCCCCGGACAGGGTTTCAGGAAAATCGCTGCGCCGGTCCCAGAGACCCACCTGTTCCAGGAGGGTTTGTGCCCGGGGCAGGTATGTTTTTGGGGACACCCGGTCCAGTTCCGCGATCAGGATGACATTCTCCAGGACCGTCAGCACCGGAATCAGGTTGAAAAACTGATAGATGAACCCGATGTGCCGCCGTCTGAAAAGGGTTCTTTCCGTGTCGGTCATGTCACTGATGCAGTGATCTCCCACCCGGAGTTGTCCTGAGTCCGGCAGGTCGATGCCGGAAATCAGGTTCAGCAGCGAGCTTTTTCCCACACCGCTTTTGCCCACGATCACAGTGACACTGCCGGAGGGAAACCGGGCCGAGGTGCTGCAGAATATCGTCCGGCGGCGGCCGCTGTCATCAAACGATTTATTGATTTTCTGCATCTGAACGTCCAAAATCACCTCCCAAAAAATTTGCAAAACTGGTCAGCGGGCATGTTGACCGGCACGGACCCCGATGATTTCGGCCATGATGCTGATGCTGATTTCTGCCGGGGTCTGGGCACCGATGGACAGGCCGACAGGGGAATACACGGTGTTGAGCTGTTCTTTAAAAACCCCTTTTTTCATGAGATTGTCATAGATTTTGTTCCGCTTGGTCCGGGAGCCGATCATGCCGATGTAGGCGGGAGCGGTTTTCAATGCCTGTTCCAGCACGGTCTGATCATGAAGATGGCCCCTGGTGAGAATCACGATATAGGCATGGCCGTCAATTTCCAGACCGTCAAACACATTGACAAAGTCCGGGACGACCCGGATGTGCCGGGCATGGGGGAACCGTTTCTCATTGACAAATTCTTTCCGGTCATCGATTACCACGGTGGCCAATCCGGTGAAATGGGCCAGTTGGGCCAGCTGAAACCCGACATGGCCGGCACCGAAGATGAACAGGGTGTCTGCCGGCGGCATGGGCTGGATGATGAACTGTTCCAGGCCCATGGAATGGACCGTTGGAAACGTGCCGGAAAACCGGTTGCGGCACAGATCGTCCATCAGGGGACCGGGAACAGCGCAGGGGCCGATGGCTGTGCCGTCCGGCAGAACCAGGCTTTTCTCCAGGAAGAACTCCCCCTCGGGGGAGCCGGATACCCTGGAAACCAACGTCCCTTTCTTCCCGGCCCGGGCCTGGTCCACCAGGGCCTGGAATACCGATATCAGTTCCGGTGAGGGCACCAGGGTCTCCATGAGCACGGTAAGACTGCCCCCGCAGACCATGTCCAGCCCGGCCTTCAGTTCCTGATTCAGGGTGAAGGACCGGATCCGGCAGGTGTTTTTCGGGATCAGTTCCATGCAGGTGTCCCTGACGGTTGCTTCCACCAGCCCGCCGCCGATGGTGCCCAGAATGGTGCCGTCCGGCAGAACGATCATCCGGGATCCCGAGGTTCGGGGGGTGGACCCTTTATGGCTGAGGATGGCGGCCACGGCAAAGGGGGTGCCTTTTTTCAGACAGGCAAGTATCTGCTGGTTTGACAGTTCCATGATCAGTTTTTTCCAAAGCTGCACCGGGGGTACCGGCAGGTCTTGCAGGACGCACAGAATCCACCGTGCCCCATGCGGATGATGTCGGCGTGGGTGACGGTTTCTCCGGCCAGCAGCCGGGGCACCACCAGATCGAAAATCGAGGCCCGGTAATACATGACACAGCCGGGCAGTCCCACCACCGGGACATTCTGAATATAGGCCAGAAGAAACATGGCACCGGGCAGCACCGGTGCGCCGTAAAACATCACCTCGCCGCCGGCTTTCCGGATGGCTGCCGGGGTCAGGTCGTCCGGATCCACGGACATGCCCCCGGTGACGGCGATGAACCGGGCCCCGTCATCGATGAATTCACGGATCGCAGCCACGGTCATGTCCATGTCATCGGACACGGTTTTTTTGCCCATGATCCGGGACCCCAGTTCTTCGAATTTTTTTTGCACCACCGGCCCGAACCCGTCCTTGATCCGTCCGGAAAACACTTCCGACCCGGTGACCACCAGCCCCACATCCAGCCGGGAAAACGGCTTGATATCGATGACGGGAAAAAAGTTTTCACACACGTTTTCCGCGGCGATCACAAGATTTTCATCGATGGACAGCGGGATCACCCGGGTGCCGGCCAGGTCCTGTCCCGGTGTCACCACCTGATGGGTGTGCAGGGTGGCGCAGATCACTTCCGGCACGCTGTTGAGCTGCATCAGGCCTTCCACGTTGATTTTCAGCAAGCCGGCGGTGCCGGCGGAGAATCCCACTTTGCCTTCCTTTGGATCGGACAGCAAAATGTTTTTTCCGGCGGCGGCCCGGGCGATGCGCCGGGCTGCATCGTTTTCATGGACTTCGCCGTTGAGGCAGGCCACGTATACATGCTGTTTGCCTAAGTCCAGCAGAGATTCCACATCCGCCTCGGTGATAATATGACCTTTTCTGAAAGCCGGCCCTTTGAACAGGTCCGGAACAATGCGGGTGATGTCGTGAAGCAGCATTTTTCCCACGGCTTCTCTGACCGGCAGAGACTGAACCCGGTCCTTTTCATAATATTTCAATGACGGTTCTCCTTGCGCACAACGGCCCGCCTTTGCAGCACCGGAGCCGGGATGCCTGAAAGCCCTGGTGAAAAAGGCGGTCCATGGGGTGACGATTTTCTACAACTGGTTATTTTCACAGGCATTTGTCCTGATGTCAATCTCTTTTCGGCAGAAGGCCGCTCCGGGCGGGGGTGTCTTGCTGCCGGTCTGGAATCCACGCGTGTCTCCGACAGCCCGTCAGCAAGACACCCCGCCCGGGGCAACTGTTTTGCACAAGAAGAGATGATCTCACCCACACATTGACATGGCCCGGAATCAGGGTTAAATTGATTGTTAATTTGACAGCCACCCTTAACCCGGGAGACAGAGATGACACCACTGCTTTTTTCCCCGTTTACCATCCGGAACAAGACTTTTAAAAACCGAATCGGCGTGGCCCCCATGACCCGGATGTCAGCCGCCGGAGACAGCATTCCCAGAGAAGATGTGCTGACGTTTTTGAAAACCCGGGCCAAAAACGGGGCCGGCCTGGTATATACCGAAGCCGTTGTCACTGATTATGAAAGCGCCCAGGGCTATCCCGGCCAGGCCCGGATCCTGAACCAGAATCAGGTGAATGCCTGGAAAACGGTGACCAATGAGATCCGGGGCCACGGTGCTGTGTCCATCTGCCAGGTGTTTCACTGCGGACGGATGGCCTATGAAGGGATCAATCCGGCCAACCGGGTGATCGCACCCAGTCCGGTGGCGCCCATGCAGGAAAACCCTTTGACCGGTATGCCCTATCCGGTGCCGGAACCCATGTCACGGTTTGACATGGATCATGTGATCAACGGGTTTGCGGAAACCGCCAAAGGGGTGGCGGCGGCCGGGTTTGACGGGTTCGAGCTGCACTGTGCCCACGGGTATCTGCTCAGCCAGTTTCTGTCCGCCTATTCCAACCGGAGAACCGATACATTCGGTGGGTCCATGGAAAACCGGTACCGGTTCATCCGTGAGGTGATTCATGCGGTCAAGGCGGTTTTGCCTGAAGAACTGCTCTTTCTGGTGCGCATCTCCAACTGGGGGATTGCTGATATGGATGTGTCATTGTTTTCCGACGCAGCTGAATGGCAACAGATGGTGACGCTGTTTTCAGAAGACCCGGTGGACGCCATCTCGGTTTCCACGTATGATTATTCGCAGAATGGGTTTGACACGGGCCGGACCATGGCAAGGATCACCCGGGATGTCACGGATCTGCCGCTGCTGATCTGCGGAAAGATTCATGACCGGAAAAGCGCGGAACATGCACTGGCAGACGCGGATTTGGTGCTTTCCGGCAAATCCATGCTGCTGAATCCCGACTGGGTGGCGGATATTGAAGCGGATCGGGAACTGCCCCTTTATGGTTCTGAAGAAGCGGGTGTGGCATATACGACCACCCCTCTTCCGTGAGTATAAATCGCCGGAAAAATCAAAGGAGAGTGTTATGGAACTGGAAAAATACCGTCAGGTAATCAAAGATGCCATCCAGAGTGAAATCGATGCCAGACAGTTTTATGAGCAGGTGGCTGACCGGATCAAAGATGATTATCTCAAAAAAGTGTTTGTCGGATTTGCGCAGGAAGAAGCCAAACATGAACAGATTCTGACCGATATTCTGAATCAGAAAAAAGTGGATGCCGCCTATTTTGACTGTGACAAGGATTTTCATGTGTCGGAAACCATTGAAATGCCGAAAGTGTCCGATGATATGGATCTGAAGAGTGCCATCGGTCTGGCCATGAAAAACGAAGAGATCGCCATGAAAAAATATACCGGGCTGGCGGAAAACATTACAGATCCCGGCTTGAAATCCGTTTTTTTGGATCTGGCAGCCATGGAACGGGGGCACAAGCATACCATGGAAGAAAAATTTGTGGATGTGGCATACCCTGAAATATGGTAGCCGGTGCAATACATGTGAATAGGGAGCAGGCAGCAGAAATCATTCTGATCAGAAAAGGATAGACACATGGAAAATTATGTCGAAGAGATCGTGGTGTTTTTGACCAAATACGGGTTGAATATTATCGGCGCTGTTATTATCCTGATTGTGGGCCGTATCGCCGCAAATATCGGAAAAAGGATCATCGGAAAGCTCATGGAGCGGTCCAAGGTGGATCCGTCTGTTATCTCTTTTTTCTCCAGTCTGTTGTATTATGCCATTCTGGCATTTGCCGTGCTGGCCGCACTGGCAAAATTCGGCATACAGACCGCGTCATTCATTGCGGTTATCGGTGCCGCCGGTCTGGCAGTCGGTCTGGCGCTTCAGGGATCTTTGGCCAATTTTGCCGCCGGGGTCCTCATCCTGATCCTGCATCCCTTCAAGACCGGGCATTATATTGAAGCCGCCGGGGTTGCCGGCACGGTCAAGGATATCCAGATGTTTACCACCACGCTGGCCACGCCGGACAACATCATGATTCTGGTGCCCAATGGTAAAATTTTAAATGATGTGATCAAAAACATTTCCGGATATGATACCCGCCGGATCGATCTGGTGATCGGCATCGGATACGGCTCGAATATTGAAAAAGCCTGGCAGATTCTGGAGGATATCATCAAATCCGATGACCGTGTTCTCAAAGAGCCCGCCTATACCATTGCCGTATCCGAACTGGCGGATTCCAGCGTCAACTTTATCGTACGGCCATGGGTGAAGAGTTCCGATTACTGGGCCACCCGGTTTGATATGCTCAAAACCATCAAACAGGCGTTTGACGAAAATGAAATTGAAATTCCGTTCCCCCAGATCACCGTCCACAAGGGATAAATCAGAAGATTGTCTCGACGCCGGCACGGGTCAGGTATGGGACAATCCCAGAAACGTATTGCGGATCCGTTCCACATGATCGAGAAGCTGGCTTTTCCTGGCTGTTCCCACTGCCTGGGGTGACGCGTCCGCCAAAAGGCCGCTCAAGGCGTGCAGATCCGACTGCAGGCAAAGGCCTTCTTTGTGCAGGCCATGGGTGTCCATTTTCATCAGGTTGAAATACCACAGTCGAAACGTCAATACGTAGAAGCGATCCGACATTTCCGTCAAAAACGGATTGCCGGCCGCGTCGTGGAACAGACGTTTCAGATTCATATCCAGGCGGGCCAGTTGTTCCGGGTCATGCCGGGACACCAGATCTGTGCATGTTTCAGTTAATTGCGCCAACCGGTCGAAATGGCCCCTGGTGAACCGTTCCGCAGCCATGACGCCGATGACCGATTCCAGTTCCAGTCTGGCTTGAAACAGATGCGTGATGGTGTTGAGTTCCAGTTCCGCCACCTGAATACCGGTACGGGGCAGAATCTTGAGCAGATGTTCCCATTCCAGACGGAACAGCACGGTGCGCAAAGGGGTTCTGCTGACACCAAACTCTTCCGCCAGGGCCTGTTCCTTGAGAATTTGGCCGGGCTCGTATGCCAGGAAAATGATTCGTTCTCTGAGGGTGTGATAAATTTTTTGGTTCATTTTTTATCTGTTTTCAAATGGGTCATCCACTATTTAGTCAAAACCATACCATATATAAACATGAAAAATAATGTGTTGACAATAGAAATTTTTTTGGTATACCATAAAAATATTAAAAAACATGCTGTTTCCAGCATGGCAGCGGTTGAATCAACTTCAGGGGAGGAACCATGGAAACATATGATGTCATCATTATCGGAGGCGCTGTGATGGGCAGTTCCACGGCGTATTTTCTTGCCGCCAATCCGGATTTCAACGGAAACGTCCTGGTGATAGAAAAAGATCCCACCTATGCCAAATCATCCACATGCCTGTCTGCCGGCGGCATCCGGCAGCAGTTTTCCAATACGGAAAATATTTTGTTGTCCAAATTCGGTGCTGAATTCATCAAAAACATCAATACTTACCTGCAGGTGGAAACCGATGATCCCGTGAATGTGGATTTCACGGAAAACGGGTATCTGATTCTGGCCACGGAAGCCGGGATGCCGGTGCTGATGAAAAATCATGAAACACAGATCGCGGCCGGGGCCAATGTCAAAATTCTGCAAAAAGACCAGTTAAAGGAAACGTTTGAATGGCTCAATGTCGATGATATCGCTGCCGGCTCCTACAACATTCCGGAATCCGGCTGGTTTGACCCACACTGTCTGACCATGGGACTCAAAAACAAAGCCAAAAGCTTAGGGGTCACCTATATGAACGATGAGGTCGTGGAAATCGAGCGGTCGGGGGATCAAATCACGGCGGTGCATCTGAGTTCCGGAAAAAAGATCGGCGGGGGCATGTTTGTCAATGCGGCCGGACCCAAAGCGGCCCGGGTGGCTGAAATGGCCGGGATTGACGATCTGCCGGTCCGTTCCCGCAAGCGGTTTGTATTCCTGTATAAATGCAATACCCAGCTGCCCGGCTGCCCGCTGGTGGTGGACCCGTCCGGCGCCTATTTCCGGCCTGAAGGACAGCATTACATCTGCGGCATCTCTCCGGATGCGGACAATGATCCGGATTGTGAAGATTTTGATATGGATTATTCGGTGTTTGAAGAAACCCTGTGGCCGATTCTGGCGGAACGGGTGCCTGCGTTTGATGCCATCAAGCGGATTTCATCCTGGGCCGGTCATTACGAATACAACATAAAGGATCAGAATGCCATCATCGGGCCCCATCCAAAAGTGAAAAATTTGATGTTCATCAACGGTTTCAGTGGTCACGGGCTTCAGCAGGGACCGGGCGCGGGCAGAGGGATTTCAGAATTGATCACTTACGGGAAATACCAGACCCTGGATCTGACCTGTTTCATGTTTGAACGGTTTGCCGCAGATCAGCTTTACATTGAGCTGAATATCGTCTAACTGCAGAACACCCGTTTGACAATGATCTGTCCGCCGGTTTTTTTTAATTTCACTTTCCACGGGGTGCAACGGATGTGTCAATTAACATTGATACCAAATCCTTCTTTGTGATATATTCATTTAATTTTGAATCTGCAAAGAAAATGAACCCGGGTGAAAAACAAGGACAAAACCATATACCGGTGTAAAACCTGCGGCAGTCAGACCTTTAAATGGATGGGCCGGTGCCCGGACTGCGGGGACTGGGATACCCTGGTACAGGAAGTTCGGGTTTCCGGAAAAAACAGGAGATCCGACGGAATTTCTCATGCGTCGAAGCCGGTGCCCATCGATTCCGTCACCACAGGGCCGTCGCTGCGGATCTGCACCGGCATGGCCGAGTTCGACCGGGTCCTGGGGGGCGGGATCGTGGATGGATCCCTGGTGCTGATCGGCGGAGATCCGGGGATCGGCAAGTCCACGCTCATGCTTCAGGTGCTGTCCGCCATGGCCCGGTCCGGCAAACCCTGCCTGTATGTGTCCGGTGAAGAATCCATCCGTCAGCTGTCCATGCGGGGGCAGCGCCTGGAAGGCGGCACCTGCCCCTCCCTGATGATCGTTTCGGAAACCAATCTGGACGCCATTGCCGCGATGATGGCGACAACCGCCTATGATGCCGTGGTCATCGATTCGATCCAGACCATATTCCAGCCCGATGTCAATTCCACCCCGGGCAGCGTGACCCAGATCCGGGAAGCAGCCATGCGGTTTATGCACCTGGCCAAATCCAGCGGGACCCCCATATTTCTGGTGGGCCATGTGACCAAGGTGGGGGCGATCGCCGGTCCCCGGATCATGGAACACATGGTGGACACGGTATTGTATTTCGAGGGCGACAAAAGCCATGTGTTCAGAATTCTGCGGGCCGTGAAAAACCGGTTTGGTTCCACCAATGAAATCGGTGTGTTCGAGATGCGGGAGGCAGGATTGAAAGAAGTGCCCAATCCGTCGGCCGTGTTTCTGGCCGAGCGGACCACTGTGGCGCCGGGGTCCGTGGTCACTGCCTCTATGGAGGGGACCCGGCCCATTCTGGTGGAAATCCAGGGACTGGTGTCCAGCTCCTCGAGCCCGGGCAGTCCCCGGCGCACCATCCTGGGGCTGGATGTTCAGCGGGTGGCCCTGATTGTGGCGGTCATGGAAAAACGTCTGGGAATGCACCTGTCCGGGCAGGATCTGTTCATGAATGTCGTGGGCGGGGTCAGAATTGTGGAACCGGCGGCAGACCTGGCCGTTGCCGCGGCCCTGACTTCCAGTTTCAGGGACAGACCGGTTCCCGGAAATACCACCTTGATCGGGGAAATCGGTCTGACCGGAGAGATCCGATCCGTCAGTCACGCCCAGGCCCGGATCAAGGAAGCCGCAAAGATGGGATTCACCACCTGCCTGGTGCCGGCATCGGCATTGAAACAGTTGTCAAGGGTTCGCGGCATGACCATTGAAAGCGTTCGATTTTTGAATGAAGCCATGGAGGTATTGTTTGGCAGCTAGAAAACGCGGTATCAAACCCGGCAAACGGTCCGGCACTGCTGCCGGTTCAAACTGGGAAGATCATCTGACACGGCGGGCCCGGGCGGAAAATTACCCGGCCCGGTCCATCTACAAGCTCAAAGAGATTCAAGAAAAATTTCAAATTTTCCAAAAAGGGGATGTGATTCTGGATCTGGGGTGCGCGCCCGGATCCTGGCTGTTGTATGCATCACAGCAGACCGGGCCTGACGGCCGTGTCTTTGGAATTGACATTCAGGCGGTTGAGATCGATCTGCCGTCAAATGTGACGGTGCTTCAAAAAGATATTCTTGAAATGACGGAAGATCCTTTTTTTGAAAAGGTCCTGGGATGCCAGGTGGTGCTCTCGGACATGGCCCCTGCCACCACCGGCAGAAAGGATGTGGATGCGTTCCGCTCTTTTGAATTGTGCCGCATGGCCCTGGAAACGGCAGACCGGGTTCTGGCGGGAAAAGGCCATTTCATATGCAAGATCTTCCAGGGCAATGAATTTTCCCAGTTTCAAAAACAGGTGAAACAACGGTTTTCCGAATGCCGGGTTTTCAAGCCCGACAGTTGCAGAAAACAGAGCAAGGAAATATATATTATCGCAAAACATAAACGAACAAAGTAATGCAAGGAGTGGATTCATGTCAGGACACAGCAAATGGTCGACCATCAAGCACAAGAAAGGGGCGGCCGACAAAAAACGGGGAAAGATTTTCACCAAGCTGATCAAGGAGATCACGGTGGCGGCACGTATGGGCGGCGGAGACATGGAGGCCAACCCCAGGCTGCGGCAGGCCGTGGCCGCGGCCAAAGCCCAGAACATGCCCAAGGAAAATTTCGAGCGGGCCATCAAAAAAGGCACGGGCGAGCTGGAAGGGGTCAGTTATGAGGAAATCATTTATGAAGGATACGGCCCGGGCGGGGTGGCGGTGATGGTCGAGTGCCTCACCGACAACCGGAACCGGACCATTGCCGATGTCAGGTACATGTTTTCCAAGGCCGGGGGCAATGTGGGCACGGACGGGTGTGTGGCATGGATGTTCGACAAAAAAGGGCTGATCGCCGTGGCAAAGGATGCCGTGGATGAAGACACGCTCATGGAATTGGCCCTGGATGCCGGCGCGGAAGACATCAAAGACGAAGGCGATGTGTTTGAGGTGATCACCGATCCCGGGGATTTTGAAGCCGTGCAGGCAGCGGTTGACGATGCCGGCATTGCTTGCGAGATGGCGGAAATCACCCGGCTGCCCCAGACCATGACTCCGGTGACCGGCAAGGAAGCCGAACAGATGGTCCGGTTCATGGAAGCCCTGGACGACTGTGATGATGTCCAGCAATTCTATACCAATGCGGACATCCCGGATGAGGTGTACGATAAGTTTTGAAAGACGTGTCGATTGTTTGCTGCACCCATGAATCAAAGGCCGGCATCACAAAATGCCGGCCTTTTGAGTGTCAGGCCAGATCGATCATTTTCTGTACCGCGCCCAGGGCATTCTTCCGGATATGTTCCGGTACCCTGATTTCTCCTGACAGCGTTTCCAGGCTGTTTTTGATATCTTCCAGACGGATCTTCTTCATGTCCTTGCACAGCATTTTTTCGGATGCCGGAAAAAACTGTTTGTCCGGGTTGGCTTTTGAGATCGGATACAGCAGGCCGACTTCGGTGCCGATAATGAATTGACGGTGCGTGCTGTTTTTTGCGTACCGGATCATGCCGGAGGTGGACTGGATGGTATCGGCCAAAGCCAGGACCTCAGGTGGACATTCCGGATGGGCCATGAATATCGCCTTTGGATGTGCCTGTCTTGCCGCTGCCACATCTTCGGGGGTCAGGTTGTTGTGAAACGGGCAAAACCCGTCCCATAAATGAATTTTTTTGTCCGTTTGCCCGGCCGCATACTGCGCCAGGTTTCTGTCCGGTGTCATGAGCACCTCATCGGCGGACTGGGCGTTGACCACATCGATCACGTTGGCCGAGGTGCAGCAGATATCAGATACCGCCTTGACTGCGGCGGATGAATTGACATAGGTGATGACCGGAATGTTTCCCAGCGCTTTTTTTCTGGCGGTCAACGCTTCGGGGGTCACCATGTCGGCCATGGGACAGCCGGCTTCCGGGTTGGGTAGCAGCACCGTCTTGTCCGGGCACAGAATCGAAGCGGTCTCCGCCATGAAGTGGACACCGCAGAAAACAATGATATCTGCGGTGGTTTTTGCGGCCTTGATACTCAGTTCCAGAGAGTCGCCGCACAGGTCGGCGACCTCCTGGATCTCTGGGGGCTGGTAGTTGTGGGCCAGAATGATGGCGTTTTTCTTTTGGGCCAGATCCCGGATAATCTCTTTCATGTGGGGCATCCTTTGATCTTTTTGCTCATGTCTGTCAGTTCATGTCAATAACACTGGTTCCCGGTGGAACGGCAAACTCGAACCAGTCGTCAGGCAGTTCCAGAAACCGGATGTCGGAGAGTTCAAACCGGGTGACATCTCCGATTGTATTCACGGTGGCAACCGTCTGAATCTGAAAATCTTTTTGAGTGACCTGTATACGGATGGTTTGAATATCCGGATTGTCGGGCGGTGCGTCAAGTTGCAGTTCCACCCACTGGTCGGTCGATTCGGTGATGGTTACCGTAAAATTGTCTCTCAGTTTTGAGATATCGGATAAAAACGCTCCCCCGGCACCGGATGCGAAGAACGGTGTTGCATCTCCCCGCATCACCTGGTTTTCATCCGGCCTGTAAATCCACAGGGTCGTGCCGTTGGTGATGATGTCATGGCGCTCGGGTTCCAGATACTGCCATTTCATTTTTCCGGGATGACTGAACCAGGCCCGGCCGGATGCGGTTTCACTGATATCCAGCGCCGTCATGACTGAGGTCTGTGTGAATGTCGCGGAAAAACTGCGGCCGGCATACTGATGTTCAAGCCCGTCCAGGATGGTCTGTGCGGCAGCGCCGGTATCGGATGCCGCTGCCGCATGGATCCATCCATAACACAGCAGGGCAATGAAAAGCATTCGAAGAAGTTTCACAATCGGGTTCCTTTTTTCAGTGCATCAGTTTCTGCGGGTCTTTTCGTTTGTCTTCCGCATACAGGCGCCGAAGCTTGGGCTTTTCGATCTTGCCGGTAGGGTTTCTGGGGACATCGCCGAAAAATATTTTTTTTAACCGTTTGTACCGGGGCAGGGCCTGCTGGAAATCCAGGATATCCTGTTCACAGATCATGCAGTTGGGCTTGACGCTGATGATGCCGGCCGGAATTTCCCCCAGCCGCTCATCCGGTACCCCGATCACCGCGATGTCCTTGATTTTTACATGGGTGAGAAAGAAATTTTCGATCTCATTGGGAAAAATGTTTTCCCCTCCGTATATGATCACATCCTTTCTTCTGTCCACCAGCCAGATGAAACCGTCCTTGTCGTATCTGGCGATATCACCGGTGTATAGCCATCCGTCCTTGAGCGCTTTTTTCGTGGCAGTCTCGTTTTTGTAATAGGCTCTCATGACGCCCGGCCCCTTGACGATCAATTCCCCGGTTTCATTGGCAAACAGATGGTTGCCCTGTTTGTCCACGATCTTGGCTTCCCATCCGTATCCGGCCTTGCCGATGGGCCCGACGCGGTGGCTGTTTTCAAGTCCCAGATGAATACACCCCGGGCCGGTGGATTCGGTCAGGCCATAGTTGGTATCATAGGCCTGAAACGGGAAAACTTTTTTCCAGCGCTCGACAAGACTGGGAGGAACGGGCTGGGCCCCGGAATGCATGAGCCGCCATTGATCCAGGTGATATTTCGATAAATCAATGGTGCCGTTTTCAATGGAAATCAGAATGTCATGGGCCCAGGGAACCAGGAGCCAGGCAATGGTGCACTGTTCTTCAGACACCGCCTCAAGAATCCACTCCGGTTTGACGCCGTTGAGCAGAATACATTTGCCCCCCACCAGAAAACTGCCCATCCAGTGCATTTTGGCGCCGGTGTGATATAACGGAGGAATGCAGAGAAACACATCTTCATGGGTCTGGCCGTGATGCGTGTTTTCCACCTCACAGGCATGGGTCAGGTTTTTATGGGTGAGCAGCACGGCTTTAGGCGTTCCGGTGGTGCCGGACGTGAAATACAGGGCTGCGTCGTCATCCGGTCCGGCATCGATTTCCAGAGGATAATGTCCCTGGTGACCGGAAATGAAAGTGTCCAGGGAAACGGCCCAGTCCGGACAGTTTTTTTCCGGGCCGGCAAATACCCAGAGGGACACACGGCCGCTGAGTTCCTGACGAATGTTGTCAATCCGTTCGATGAATTCCGGCCCGAAAATGAACACTTTGGGGGCTGCGGTCTGTGTGCACAGAAGAATTTTGTCGGACTCGAACCGAAAATTCAGCGGCACGGCCCATGCCCCTGTATAAAGGATGCCAAAATAGATGGGCAGCCATTCCAGACAGTTGGTCATCAGCTGAACCACGGTGTCTGATTTTTTGATGCCGTGATTTTTCAGTGCGTTGGCCAGCTGACAGGACATGGTATAAAACTGATGCCAGGTGATTTCCTTTCTGGCGGACTGGGCGGGAATCCGTTCCACCAGGGCAATTTTATCCCTGTAAAGCCGGTTGTTTTGAGCCAGTATGTCTGTAATTCGCATATCCCGTGTATTCACCTTTAATCGTTTGCTTGGGGGTAAAAAAAATCCTGCCGGATCAATATAGACCACGGCAGGATTATGTTCAACCCAATGATTTTAAAAAACAGGGGTTATTTGTCTTTTTTCACCTCTTCAAAATCCGCATCCACTACGTCATCATCGGCCTGGGCATCTGTGCTGCCGCCGCTGCCGCCGGCTTCCCCTTCCTGGGAGGACGCAGCCTGCTGATACATCACCTCCGCCAGTTTGTGAGACGCCTGGGAAAGGGCTTCGATTTTCTGCTGGATGTCTTCCACATTATCGGTATCTTTGGCCTGTTTCAATGCTTCCACAGCCGATTCAATCGTTTTTTTGGTCTCTTCGTCCACTTTTGAGCCGTGTTCCTTCAACGTTTTTTCCGTCTGGTCCACCAGCGCTTCAGCCTGGTTCCGGGTATCTACCAGTGTTCGTTTCTTTTTATCCTCATCCGCGTGCATTTCCGCGTCCTTGACCATTTTTTCGATCTCCTCGTCCGACAGGCCGGATGCCGCAGTGATGCGGATGGACTGTTCCTTGCCGGTGGCCTTGTCTTTGGCGTATACCTGCACAATGCCGTTGGCATCGATATCAAAGGAGACCTCGATCTGAGGAACCCCGCGCGGTGCGGGCGGGATATCGGTCAGTTCAAACCGGCCAAGGGTCTTGTTGTCCGCCGCCATTTCCCGTTCTCCCTGGAGCACATGGATGGACACGGCCGGCTGATTGTCCGCAGCCGTGGAGAACACCTGGCTCTTTTTGGTGGGAATGGTGGTGTTCTTTTCAATGAGTTTGGTCATGACACCGCCCAGGGTTTCAATTCCCAAAGACAGCGGGGTGACATCCAGCAGCAGGACATCGTTGACATCTCCCTGGAGTACACCGGCCTGGACGGCTGCACCCATGGCCACCACTTCGTCCGGGTTCACGCCTTTGTGGGGTTTTTTGCCGAATATCTTTTCCACCCGCTGCTGAACCGCAGGCATCCGGGTCATGCCGCCCACCAGCACCACCTCGTCCACGCCGTCGGAACCCAGATTGGCCTCTTTCAAAGCCTTTCTGCAGGGGCCTTCCAGATTATCCAGCAGATCCGCCACCAGCGATTCCAGTTTGGCCCGGGTCAGTTTGACATCCAGGTGTTTGGGGCCTGAGGCGTCTGCCGTGATAAACGGCAGATTGATGCTGGTTTCCGTGGAGCTGGACAGTTCCATTTTGGCCTTTTCCGCCGCTTCCTTAAGCCGCTGGAGCGCCATTTTGTCGTTGCGCACATCAATGCCCTGATCTTTCTTGAATTCATTGGCAACATATTCGATGATTCTCAGGTCGAAATCCTCGCCGCCCAAGTGGGTGTCTCCGGAGGTGGATTTGACCTCAAACACGCCGTCGCCGATTTCCAGGATGGATACGTCGAACGTACCACCACCCAGATCAAAGACCGCGATCTTTTCTTCTCCTTTTTTGTCCAGTCCGTATGCCAGGGAAGCGGCGGTGGGTTCGTTGATGATCCGTTTCACGTCCAGACCGGCGATTTTTCCGGCGTCCTTGGTGGCCTGACGCTGGCTGTCGTTGAAATACGCCGGCACGGTAATGACCGCTTCTTTGACTTCTTCACCCAGATAATCTTCCGCTGTTTTCTTTATATTGGCCAGAATGAACGAGGAGATCTCGGCCGGGCTGTACTGTTTGCCCCTCAGATTGATCCGGGTGTCCCCGTTGGAAGCGGCTTCAATCTTATAGGGCAGATTGGGGATGTCGGTCTGAACCTCTTTTGAATTGAATTTTCTGCCGATCAGCCGCTTGACGCCGAACACGGTGTTTTCAGGATTGGTGATGGCCTGCCGTTTGGCTGCCTGACCCACGATCCGTTCACCGCTTTCAGTGATGGCGACAATGGAGGGGGTCGTCCGACCACCTTCCGCATTGGTGATGATTTTGGCCTCTCCACCGGCTTCCATGATTGCGACGCAGGAGTTGGTAGTTCCCAGATCTATTCCGATAATTTTTCCCATAACGTTTTCCTCCAAAATATCTTTATTTTTCTTCTTGTTTTTCCGTATCATTGCCTGTTGGTTTTGAAACCACAACCATGGCGGGCCGGATCAGCCTGTCATGAAGAAGGTAACCCGTCTGGAGCACATCGGTTACCGTGTTTTGGGGAACCTCATTGGTTTCCTTCTGGGTAACCGCCTGGTGGAAATTCGGGTCAAATGACCGGTTTTCCGCTTCCACGGGTTTGACATTGAAATCCTGAAACACTTTTAATATTTCCCTGTAGGTCAGCTTTACCCCTTCCAGAAGACTGTCAACGTCTTTGTTGGTCTCTGCGGAAGCGATGGCCCTTTCCAGGTTGTCCACAACCGAAAGAAACTGCTTGAAAACCGTTTCATTGGCAAATTTTCTGAATTCGTCAATTTCCCGCTGTTTTCTTTTCCGATAGTTGTCAAATTCAGCGGAAAGCCTCATGAATCGATCCTTTTCCGCTTCAAGCGCCGCTTCGAGCGAAGCAATGTCTTTTTGCTGTGAAGAAGAATCTTTGTTGGCATTATCCCCGGTTTCAGCAGTTGATTCTGCATCCTTTTTCAGGGTATTGATCTGCCCGGTGTTTTCACCCCCGGCTTTTTGTGTCAGTACCAATGTTGTCTCCTGATTCAAAATCTTACATTTGTTGGCAAATGAAATTACTATTGTAAATTATGGGTGAAAAGTAAGTCTGTTTGATTGCATGTCAAGATATAAAAAGGTGGGAAAAAATAACCGGCCGGCAGGAGATGCCGGAAAAATTGCATGACCGGGATCGATCCCTGACACAGAAGAGATCACTTATCGCTGCTTCCTTCCGGACCTGACGAGGTTCATGTCCTTCTGTTACAAGGCGACCGATCAGAATCGTTCCGTATCCGGTCTGCCGGCCGGAAACATTATATATACAGCGGAAATAATCTTTTTTCAAGATGTATGTGAAATTTTCAAACGGGAAAGTGTGCTGAATCGGGCGTGGGCTGAAACTTTTTTCAGGATAAGTGGTCGGGGCGGAGAGATTTGAACTCCCGACATCCTGCTCCCAAAGCAGGCGCGCTACCAGACTGCGCTACGCCCCGTATTAATAGAAATAACCAAAAATAAATATCATTTCAATCGGTGCAATGCAAGTTGTTTTTTTGGTCAATTTTCTTGACACAGATGGGTATAAGCGTTATTTTAGTTGACTTTATTAATTGGGTATATAATCGAGTATGATCGGATTCGCATCAGAAGGTTTATGCAAATGGTTTGCATTTGACCCGGGATTTTTGATGGTTCACGTTAACAATGGAATGTAACAGGACAAAAAAATGCAGGTAAAAATTGAAGACAAGAGTGCTGTCAAAAAAGTGCTCTCTTTTGAAATTCCCAAGGAAAAAGTGACAAAGGAGCTTGACAAAGCGTACAATGAACTGAAAAAGAAAGCGGACATCAAAGGATTCAGAAAAGGAAAAATTCCCAGAAAAGTTCTTGAAAACCGGTTCTCCAAAGACGTTCATGCCGATGTCGCCCCCCGTTTGATCCAGGATTCCTTTGTCGAAGCCATTCAGGAGCACAATCTCAATATTGTGGGCGGGCCCCAGCTGGACCCGCCGGAATTGAATCCGGATTCAGACTATGTATTTGATATCACTGTTGAGGTGAAACCGGAGTTGCCCGAGATCGATTATAATGGCATGTCTCTTGAAAAAAATCGCTACACCGTATCTGCTGACGAGATTGACGCGCAGATTCACATGATTCAGAAAACCATGGCAAAAAAACAGAAGGTTGACGAAAGCAGGGCAGTCAAGGATTCTGATTTTGTCCTGATCGATTATCAGGGGTTTTTGAACGATGAGCCGTATGAACATACACCGAAAATTGAAAATTTTTTGTACAAAATAGGCCAGGGTACACTGCCGGAGGAATTTTCTGAAAAATTGACCGGGTGTGTGCCGGTTCAGGATATCGAAGTCGAGGTGGCTTACCCTGACGATCATCCGGATGAAAATCTGAAGGGCAGAACCATTGTCTACAAAGTGACGCTCACTGAGATTCAGGAGGAAATTCTGCCTGAAATCAATGATGACCTGGTCAAAGGCCTGGGCAAGTTTGAAACACTGGATCAGGTCAGGGACTCGATACGGGAGAATTTGGAAAAAGGCAATGAGCAGCGTGTGAAACACGAACTCAGTGAACAGATATTCCAGCATCTGCTGGAAAAATATGAATTCGAGGTACCCGAGGCCATGATCGAAGGAGAACTCAACGGGATCATCAGTGAGACCGAGCAGGCCTATTCAGCCAACAATACCAGTCTGGAAGAACATGGATTGAGCCGGGAGGCCCTGTCTGAACAGTACCGGGATGTGGCGGAAAAGCAGGCCCGGCGGCATTTGATACTCGATAAGATCATTACCCAGGAGAAAATGGATCTCACTGAAGAGGAGATGGAAAAAAGCCTGGAGGAAATGGCCCGTGGCATGAATGCCACTGTGGATGCCATCAAGAATTTTTTCAAGGCGGATCCCAGGCAGATGGAATATTACACGCATACGCAGCTTGAAAAAAAGGCGATTGATCTTATAATTGAGAAAAGCCAGGTAACGGAAAAAGACCCGGAATCTGACGTACAGGACACATCGGTAACGGATGAAACCCAGGCATAGCCCGTCCGTAAAACCGAAATAACAGGCCGTATCCTCGAAATTTCAGGGTAGGGCGTATCAATGACAGAAAAACAAGGAGTGTTATTGTGCCATTAATTCCAATGGTGGTTGAACAAAGCAATCGAGGCGAGCGGGCCTATGATATTTATTCGCGGCTGTTAAAGGACCGGATCATATTTCTGGGCTCCGCCATTGACAGTGAAATTGCCAACCTCATTGTGGCCCAGTTGCTTTTTCTGGAATCCGAAGATCCGGAAAAGGACATCAGTTTTTATATCAACTCTCCCGGCGGTGTGGTCACTGCCGGACTGGCCGTCTATGATACCATGCAGTACATCAAACCGGATGTGGCAACGGTTTGCATCGGTCAAGCCGCCAGTATGGGGGCGTTGCTTCTGGCCGCCGGTGCCCCGAAAAAACGGTTTGCCCTTCCCAACTCGAGAATTCTGATCCATCAGCCGCTGGGGGGGGCCCAGGGCCAGGCCGCGGATATCAAAATTCAGGCCACGGAAATTCTTCGTATGAAAGATATGCTCAACGAAATTATGGCGTATCACACCGGTCAGAAGATCGAAAAAATTGCCCTGGATACGGACCGTGATTTTTTTATGTCCGGGGAAGAGGCAAAAACCTATGGTATTGTTGACCGGGTGGTTGCCGACAGAAGCCAATTAGAAGAAGTCGAAGCCTGATACCGGCTTCAAAGGAGTCCTATAGTTATGGCCAAAAAAGATGACACCAATGATCAATTTTTCTGTTCTTTCTGCGGGAAAAATCAGAAAGAGGTCCAGAAGCTGATAGCCGGTCCCAGTGTTTACATCTGCAATGAATGCATCAAGCTCTGCGGTGAAATCATTGAAGATGAAGAAAAGGAAAAAGCAGCTGAAACCGAAAGTGCCAGAGAGTTTTATCCCCCCAGACAGATCAAGGAGATGCTTGATTCCTATGTCATTGAACAGGATGCGGCCAAAAAAGTACTTTCCGTGGCGGTTTACAACCATTACAAACGTCTGACCTCACGGATTGAAAAACCGGCTGATGATGTGGAAATTCAGAAAAGCAATATTCTGCTGATCGGACCCACCGGGTGCGGGAAAACGCTTCTTGCCCAGACCCTTGCCAGATTTCTGGATGTGCCGTTTGCCCTTGCCGATGCCACTGCCCTGACCGAAGCCGGGTATGTGGGCGAGGATGTGGAAAATATCATTCTGTCTCTGGTGCAGAATGCGGATTATGATATTGAACGGGCCCAGAAGGGAATTGTCTATATCGATGAGATCGACAAGATTTCCCAGCGGGGAGACAATCCTTCCATCACCCGGGATGTGTCCGGAGAAGGTGTTCAGCAGGCATTGCTGAAAATTATCGAAGGCACGATTGCCAGTGTTCCTCCCAAGGGCGGCCGAAAACATCCTCAGCAGGATTATGTCAAAGTGGACACCTCCAATATCCTTTTTATCTGCGGAGGTACGTTCACAGGTCTGGAAAAAATCATCGAGCGACGTATTTCCCAGAAAACCATGGGGTTTGGTGCCAAAATCGCTGATAGAAGACAGGTCAATGTGGGCACCCTGCTCGAGCAGCTCAAGCCCGAAGACCTGATCGGATTTGGATTGATACCTGAATTTCTGGGAAGGTTGCCCATTATCACCACCATCAGCGAACTGTCGGAAGCCTCTCTGGTCAAAATTCTGACAGAACCTAAAAATGCGCTGGTGAAACAATACCGGGAACTGTTCAGAATCGAGGGCGTGGATCTTCAGTTCACTGATGAAGCGCTGGAAGCCATGGCCCGGGAAGCGGTGCACCGCAAGTCAGGCGCCCGGGGGTTGCGCGCCATCATGGAAAAGACCATGCTGGACATCATGTATGAACTGCCGTCCAAGGAAAATGTCAAGGAATGCGTGGTCGGAGAAGAGGTGGTGTTGAAAAACGAACCGCCGATTCTTTTGTATGAACAGCCCAAGAAACAGGCCTGACATAAACCATCGAGACTGAATCAATGATCAATATTTCCAGATTGTTCAATCCGGACGGCTCAGAATATATCAAAAAAAACCTGCCCCTGGTGCCGTTGCGGGACATGGTGCTTTTTCCCTATGTCACCACGTCCGTGTTTGTGGGAAGAGAAAAATCCATCAAATCGCTTTCCGAAGCCATGGCCGGCGAAAAAAGGATATTTCTCACGACTCAGAAAGATCCGGAAGTCCTCAAACCGACCATTCAGGATATTTTTCAGGTGGGCACCGAAGCCAAAATCACCCAGCTGCTCCGCCTGCCGGATGGAACGGTCAAGGCCCTGGTCGAAGGGATCCGCCGGGGTAAAATTATCAAATTGAGTGATGAGCGCGGTTTCCTGACGGTGGATTTTCTGCCGGTGGAAGATATCCCCATGTCGGATACCGTATCCAAGGCAGCGTTGAGAACGGTTCTGGAAGCGTTTGAACATTATTCCAAACAGTCCGGAGCGGTATCTAAAAGTTTTTTCAAAAACCTGGAAATTCTGGAAACAGATCCGTCCCGGTATGCCGATGCCATTGCCGCCCAGTTGCCCTTCAAGGTGCCTGACAAGCAGCAGTTGCTGGAATGCGCGGATATTGAACAGCGGTTTTATCTTCTGCTCAAGCTGATTCAGCAGGAGACCGAGGTGTTTGCCATGTCCCAGAAGATCAAGGGGCGTGTGAAAGAACAGATGGAGAAACTTCAGAAACGCCATTATCTTACCGAGCAGATGCGGGCCATCAAAAAAGAGATGGGGGAAGACAGCGAATCCGGAGAATACGCGGAACTTGAAAAGCGGATTAAAAAGAAACGTCTGCCCAAAGAGGCGGCTGCTGTCGTCCGGCGGGAGCTGGAAAAACTCAAGATGATGGCGCCCATGTCATCGGAAGCCACGGTCATCAGAAATTATATCGACTGGATGATTTCTCTGCCCTGGTTCCGGAAAAACCGCCCTAAAAATGACTTGATCACTGCTGAAACCATTCTGGATCGGGATCATTATGGACTGAAAAAACCCAAGGAACGGATTCTGGAATATCTGGCCGTTCAGATGCTGGTCAAGAAGATCAAGGGACCGATACTGTGTCTGGTGGGTCCGCCGGGGGTCGGAAAAACGTCTCTGGCCAGGTCGGTGGCATCGGCCACGGGCCGGTCGTTTGCCCGGATCTCCCTGGGCGGGGTCCGGGATGAAGCGGAAATCAGAGGGCATCGCCGGACCTACGTGGGCGCGATGCCCGGCAAGCTGATCCAGACCTTGAAAAAAGTCGGATACAGCAATCCGGTATTTTGCCTGGATGAAATCGACAAAATGACATCCGATTTCAGAGGCGATCCGTCATCCGCTTTGCTGGAAGCCTTAGATCCCGAACAGAACCGGCATTTCAGCGATCATTATATGGAAGTGGATTATGATCTGTCCGAGATTCTGTTCATCACCACCGCCAATACCCTGTTTGATATTCCGGCCCCGTTGAGAGACCGAATGGAAATCATTCAGATTCCCGGATATACCGAGTATGAAAAAGCCCAGATTGCAAAAGGGTTTCTGATTCCCAAGCAGGTCAGGGAAAACGGACTGGAACAAACAGATGTGACCTTTTCGGACAATGCCGTACAAACCATTATCCGCCGGTATACCCGGGAGGCGGGGGTACGGAATCTGGAACGGGAGATTTCATCGGTCATCAGAAAAATTGCCACGCAGATAGTGCGGACCCGGAAACGGAAATGCCATGCCGTGAGCACGGTCAGTGTGCATAAATATCTGGGTCAGCCCAAATTCCGGGACAAACCCTTAGAGGTGGAAGACAAGAGCGGGATTGTGACCGGACTGGCCTGGACCCAGGCCGGCGGCGAGCTGCTGACCATCGAGGCAGTGACCATGCCGGGAAAAGGGCGGATTATGGTGACCGGAAAACTGGGAGAGGTCATGAAGGAATCTTCCCAGGCCGCCGTCAGTTATGTAAGATCCCGAAGCAGGGATCTGGGTATCACAGAGGATTTTTACAAAGATATGGATATTCATATCCACGTGCCCGAAGGCGCCATTCCCAAAGACGGGCCTTCTGCCGGAATCGCCATGTGTACGGCCGTGGTATCGATTCTGACAGGCCGCCCCGTCTACCGAAATCTTGCCATGACCGGAGAGATCACTCTCAGGGGCCGGGTACTGCCTATCGGGGGCGTCAAGGAAAAGCTGCTGGCCGCCCACACCCACGGTATCCGGAAAGTGGTGGTGTCATCGGAAAACAAGAAGGATGTTCAAGAGATTCCCCGATCCATCCAAAAGCAGCTGGAAGTCGTTTTCGTGGATGACATGAGCCAGGTGCTGTCCCATGCACTGGTTGAAAAAAAGACCTGAACCGTTTTGGGCTAAAAGTCCTCCAGAAGAGAAATGAACTGCGTCATGGCGGTCACTTCGTCCAGATGAGCCACTTTTCTTCGTATCTCAACGATTTTATCATAATCGGCCGGGTCCATGAGCAGGTCTTCTTTCCGGGTGCCGCTCTGATTGATATTGATGGCCGGCCAGATGCGACGTTCCGCGCATTCCCGGGACAGGAACAGATCCATATTCCCGGTGCCCTTGAACTCCTGAAATATGACGTCGTCCATGCGGCTGCCGGTATCCACCAGGATGGTGGCAATGATGGTCAAAGACCCCCCGTTTTCCAGTTTGCGTGCGGCGCCGAATATTTTTCTGGGAAATTCCATGGCATTGGCACCAAGGCCGCCGGACAACGTTTTTCCGAAACTGTCCGTATCTATATTGAACGCCCGGGTCATACGGGTCAGAGAGTCGATGAACACCACGGCATCCTGGCCGATTTCCGCGCACCGGATGGCGGTATGCATGGCCAGGCGCGTCATTCTCATGTGCTGCCCGATCTGCTGATCCGCTGATGAATACAGCACATGGGCATTGACAAGTCCCCGCTGAAAATCGGTGACCTCTTCAGGGCGTTCATCCACCAGCAGAATGAAGACATGGGCATCCGGATGGTTGGTGACAACTGAATTGGCCATATGGCGTAAAAGAAAGGTTTTTCCCGATTTGGGCGGTGCAATGATCAGTCCCCGCTGCCCCATGCCGATGGGAGCAATGACGTCCAGTGCCTTGCCGACGGTATCTTCGTCATTCTGGGTTAAGATATATCTTTCATAGGGATTGATGCTCACCTGGTCCTGGAGCATGGGAATGGCGGAAAATTCGTCAAAAGGAAGACCATTGATGGTTTCGACGCGAACCAGCGCCAGGTTCAGGTTTCTGGGATCTTTTTTTTCACCCAGGCCCTGGATGAGACTGCCTTCCCGCAAATTCAACTTGCGGATCAAACTGTTCGGCACATAAGGGTTTTCCGGCCGGGGTTGAAAATTGTCATCGATTTCCCGTAAGAATCCAAACCCCTTATCCATAATTTCAAGATATCCTGACACAGGCTCCATACTCGTATTGCTCCTTGATAATCGTGTGTTGCTGCTGATGAGAACTGGGTAGGAAATCAACTTGCGAATGGCGTTGTATCACAAGATCATAAAAAACCCGGCATCACATTTTTATCGGACTGATATTGGTTCGACTAAATTTTATTGCATTTCGCTGTTTATATCATTAAAAACCGGGCCTTGCAAGATACTAACGCAATAAAACCGATGAAATCCCGGCCTTGTGTAAAGAAAAAAAATGTTTTGCAAAAATCTGCTTGACACCCATTTTCAATATTGATATAAGTCCATCTGTTTTTCGGGCGATTAACTCAGTTGGGAGAGTGCAACCCTTACAAGGTTGAAGTCGCAGGTTCAAGCCCTGCATCGCCCACCAGGTGACACTGGGAATTACGGGGGTGTAGTTCAGTTGGTTAGAACGCTTGCCTGTCACGCAAGAGGCCGCGAGTTCGAGTCTCGTCACTCCCGCCACCATATAAAAAGGGTTTTTCAGTCAATGGCTGAAAAACCCTTTGTCGTTTTAGCTCATGTATGAATGAGCGATCAATTAACCGACTGAGGATAATTCTTTCACGATGGCATCCCCCATGCCCCGGGTATCCACGGGAGTGCCTTTGCCGGCCATATCCGCCGTGAATATTTCCCGGGCCAGCACCCGGTCGATAGCTGATTCAATCGCTTCCGCCGCTTGCACCTGCCCGCAGGAATAACGGAGCATCATGGCACCGGACAATATCTGTGCAATGGGGTTGGCAATGCCTTTGCCGGCAATGTCCGGGGCAGACCCGCCCGCCGGTTCATACAGCCCGAATTTTTTTTCATTGAGGCTGGCCGAGGCCAGTAATCCCATGGATCCGGTAATCATCGCGCATTCATCTGAAATAATATCGCCGAACATATTGCCGCACAAAAGCACATCAAACTGCCGGGGATTTTTCACCAGCTGCATGGCGGCATTGTCCACATACATATGGGTGAGTTTGACATCGGGAAAATCTTTTGCGATCCGTGTGACGGTTTCCCGCCACAACACCATGGAAAACAGGACATTGGCCTTGTCAATGGAGGTCACGTTCCGGCGTCTCTGTTGGGCCGCCTCAAATGCCATTTTTGCAATGCGTTCGATCTCGAACCGGGAATAGACCATGGTATCGAAGGCATACTCATCCTTGCCAGTGCCTTTTCTTCCTTTGGGCTGTCCAAAATAGATCCCGCCGGTCAGTTCCCGGACACAGAGAATGTCAAAGCCGTCCTGAACGATGTCCGGCCGCAGCGGGGATGCATGGGTCAGTGAGGAAAACACCCTGGCGGGACGCAGGTTGCAGTATAGGTCAAAATGCTTTCTGAGCGGCAGCAAAGCGCCGCGTTCCGGTTGCTCTTCCGGCGGCAGATGCTCCCACCGGGGACCGCCTACCGATCCGAACAAGATGGCATCACCGGCTTGGCACAGGGCCAGTGTGGAAGATGGCAGCGCTTTTCCCTGCCGGTCTATGGCCGCACCACCGACATCCGCATGTTCATATTCCAAATCGAATCCAAAGATGTCTTTTGTCCGGTCAAGTACCTTGATCGCCTGTTCCATGATTTCCGGTCCGATACCATCTCCGGGTAATACGGCAATATGGGTCACAATTTTTTCTCCTCGTCGAAATCAAAAAAGAGGCTGATGAAAAATCAGCCTCTTTTCTGGATAATGCGTTTGATCTAGCGGATGATTGTCACATCATTATTTCCTATTGCTGTACTCTGCATACGCCATGGCCGTAGTTCTGTAGACCAGGTGGGCCATTTTGGAGAACGGCAGAAAAGCGAACAGATTGAAAATGGCAATCAGATGCAGGTAATACAGAATGTAGGACGTCCATTCCAAATGGGCCAGGCGGGCCATCTGGGTCAACATGCCGGTGACGCCCAGGGCAAAGACAATCCCCAGAATATACCAGTCTTTGTAAGTGCTGATCTGGTCCTTGTTGTCCAGGCGGCTTTTGATCATCAGGCCGGAGCCGATGATCAGGGCAACGCCCGCAATATTGCCCAGCCATTTAACCGGGTTCAGCTGGGAATAGGGACCCGGGGTCTGGAACACATACAGCACGAAAAAGAAAATGCTGGTGACAATGAACAGACCGATAAAGGAAAACAGCACCATCATATGGGGGGTGGCCCGCTCCTTGTTGGTCTCGCATTCATTGAATTTTTCATGCTTGAGTATGGTGGGAACCATTCTGACCAGGGCTTGTAACAGGGCTTTATAGTCAATATTCTTCTTGTCGGTTTTGCCCTCCATCACCGCATTGTCATGTATGTCGGTGATGAACCGGCGCAGGCTGAGCAGAAAAATGATAACCACGGCAGTTGCCAGCGGCACAAAGGTCAGGTCCACAAACCAGGTGGAAAAGAAATTGGCCTGGGCAATGACCCCGTCATGGGCATGAGACCAGGCAATACCGAACACGTTGAAAATCTTGGTCATCACATCTTCATGCGCCATGGTGATATAGGCGAGAACGGCAAACCAGATGGCCGGAATCCCCAGCAGCAGGGGCAGCTTTTTCGGATCATTCACCGCCTTGCCCAGGGCTTTGGGCTGGGCATATTCGGTAATGGCTGCAGCGCGGACCGCCGCCAGTACATCGCCGGGAGCAGCGCCTCTCGGACACAGATCCGTACAGTCACCACAATTGTGACACAGCCAGATATCCCCGTTTTTAATGAGCCGGTCTTTCAGTCCCCAGGAGGCTGCGATCATTTCTTTTCTGGGAAACGGACTGTTTTCCGGAGAAATCGGGCAGGCCACGGAACAGGTGGCGCACTGGTAACATTTTTTCAGCGTGTCTCCGCCAAGTCCTCGGATCTGAGCGATGAATCCCAGATCGGGTTGGGCAAGATATGTGTCAGTCATATTAAAAAACCTCCATATGGTTTGAAAGTTGCGACATTAGAAACCCTTGAACGGGTTGGGGCCCAGGGCATCCACTTCGTCGACAAACTCATTGATGATTTTGGGCAGTTTGTCGTATTCGTCAATGGCCACTTCCACAAACGCCACGCGTTCCTCTTCCAGGGCCAGGCTGGAAAGGGCGTCTCCGATTTTTTTCACCCTGACTTCCGCCAGCTCGGAGCCTTTGACAAAGTGGCACTGGTAATCATCGCCATGTTTGCAGCCGATAAGAATGACGCCGTCCATTCCCTGGGCCAGCGCATCCTTGATCCAGATGGTATTCACAGACCCCAGGCACCGAACCGGGATAAAACGGACATCCGGTGAATAATCCATCCGGTTCAATCCCACCATATCCAGGGCCGGGAACGCATCGTTTTCACAGATCAGTGCCACAAACCGGAACGGTGGTTCATCAAAGTCATCTTCGGAAGGTACCCCGATCGCCTTGATCTGGGATCCGATGGAGTCGATGGTGTAGTCGGCAAAGGAGATGATCCGTTCCGGACAGGCCCCCATGCAGGTGCCGCATCGGCGGCACCGGGTCGGGTTGACCTTGGGTGTTCCTTTGGCGTCATCGTCCAGTGCGCCAAAGGGGCATTCCACGGTGCAGCGCTTGCACTGGGTGCATCTTTGAAAGAAAAATTCCGGAATGGTCAAGTCGCCGGATCTGGGATGGACCGCCATGCCCCGGTTGGCGCTTTCAATACATTGAATGGCCTTGAGAGCGGCACCGGCCGCATCTTCAATGGACTCTTCAATGGTCATGGCCCGGCGGATCGCGCCGGCTGCGTAAATACCGGTTCTCTGGGTTTCATACGGAAAACAGATATAGTTGGAATCGGCATACTGCCCGAAAATGTCATTGTCACGGAAACCGGGTCCCTGGCGGTATGCCAGATTGACCACGGGGTCATCCTTTGTAACCGGGACCATGCCGCCGGCCACAACCACCATATCCGCTTTCAATGCCAGGTTGTCACCCAAAAGGGTGTTCACGGCCGTGACTTCCAGGCCGCTGCCCTGACTTTTGACTTCAGTGACAGCCCCCTTGGTCATGAACACCCCGTCCTGCTGCTGCATGCTTTTGTAAAAGTATTCCTGAAGACCGGGTGTACGCATGTGCTGATAAATGATATAGGCTTTGCCGTCGCTGTAATCTTCAGTCACATATCTGGCCTGTTTGAGCGCCACCTGAGAGGTGACAGACCCGCAATAATCAAAGTCGGCGTCATCCTCATCTTTTCCAGCGGACTGAATGAATACGATATTTTTGGCCGGTTTGCCATCGGAGGGCCGCACAATTTTGCCTTTGGCGGCGATCATCTCAAACTCGTGATTGCTGACCACGTCCGGCAGGTCGAATCCCAGATGATCGATACCCATTTTTGACAGGTCTGCCGGACGCCATCCAGCAGCCAGGATGACAGCCC
>JAABTO010000140.1 GCA_011389835.1 Desulfotignum sp.
GATTCGGAAAAACCGGGCATGGCTGAGGAACGCCTCCAGCATGCGGCAGAGCTGGATCTGGACCTGTCGAACCTGGACCAGAACCAGGTGGGGATCGTTGTCTCCAATACCGGGGCCGGTCATTCCCTGCCCACGGGCCTGGCGGACATGCGCCAGATGTGGCTGGAAGTGGTGATCCAGGACAAAGACGGCAACCGGGTATTTGAAACCGGGATCCTGGACGAAAAAAAAGAACTGCCGGACAACACCCTGATCTACAGAACCGTGTTCGGGGACGGTAAGGGCAATCCGGTCCTCAACCTGTCCAAAGCCCGAGAAATACTTCGCGACAACCGGATCCCGGCCAAAGGCCAGGCCAGAGAGGTGATCACCCTGGACCGGCCCCTGGAAAAGGAATCGGAAATTCAGGTCCGGCTGCTGTACCGGAGCATGCCCCAGAAGGTGCTGAACCTGCTGCCCGGCGAGCCTTTAGGACCGTTGCCGGTGGTGGAAATGGCCCGGGTGTCCCATACGCTGTAAAACAATGGACAAACGTATGCCGCTTCGGTCTTCTCCACAAGCCGCATGAAACACAAAGAAAAGGAGCTTGCAATGACAAACAATGTAGTAATTGCACTGTCGTGTGGAACCAACGATACCAATCGGGCGACCCGTGCCATTCACCTGGCCACCATTGCGCACAAGGAAGGGAAAAACACCTCCCTGTTTTTACTGGACGAAGGGGTGTATCTGGCCAAGCAGGGCATCATCACCCATGTGAGAGCGGCCACCGGGGATGTGGCCGATGACCTGTTGGCCTATCTCCAGGCCCATGAAGTGCCGATTCTGGTATGCACCCCCTGTGCCAGTGCCCGCCAGATCAAGGAGGCGGACCTGATCGAAGGGGCCCGCATGGCCTCGGCCGCGGAATTCATCAATATGTCCTGTGATGCCGCAGTGATCAGTCTGTAAATCAATGACCCGTTTGCCGGTGGATGACGCGGGAAAAGGAATTTCGTGGGAGCCGCGGACATTTTTCTGATCGCCCTGGGCCTGGGCATGGATGCGGCTGCCGTGAGTCTGGCCGCCTCGGCCGCCGGATATGCCGGCAATGCCAGGGCCGTGTTCCGGCTGTCCTTTCATTTCGGGCTGTTTCAGTTCCTTTTTCCGGTGCTGGGGTGGTTTCTGGGGCTGGGACTGCTGGTGTTTATCCAGGCGGTCAGTCACTGGGTGGCGTTTATCCTGCTCATGGTGGTCGGGGGCCGTATGGTGATATCCGGGATGGATCCCAATGCGGAATCCCATGCCAAAGATCCCTCCCGGGGCATGACCATGGTGATGTTGAGCATTGCTGTGAGCATCGATGCCCTGGCCGTGGGCTTGAGTTTTGCCATGCTGGGGGTGGCCATCTGGTACCCGAGCATCGTGATCGGTGTGGTCACCTCGGGCATGTCCCTGCTGGCCATCCGTATCGGCCGGCATCTGGGGGCGATGCTGGGCAGGCGCATGGAGATCGTTGGGGGGCTGGTGCTGATCGGTATCGGGTTCCGGATTTTGCTGGTGAGACTGCTGGCGTGACAGGGGTAACAAGTTTTGATGCGTGGGTGCCGGCTGGGCAGAGGACCCGTGCCGGGCGGTCCCTGTGGGCCTCACCCTCTGCCTTGTTTGACAGGGAGTAAGGGCATGCTGTGCTGAACGGCAAAAACTGCGGGCAGATATGTCCTCAAACAGTTTGCCGTTCTTGACGCGCCGCATGCCCAACTCCCTGTAGCAAACGCGTCAGAATGGGATTCGACCCACAGGCACCGCCCGGCACTAGTGGCTGATGGCAGCAGTGGAATTCCGGACCGATCATCGCCTGTAAAACCGGAGCCCCCGGTGGGGTACCTTGCTGACGGACTGTCGGAGCCCACAAGGATTCCTGGCCGGCAGCAAGGTACCCCACCGGGGGCGGCCTGTTGCCAACTAATGTTCATCATAATTATTTTTTTGCGGAGACACTTACTAAAATGCTGACACCGGATCTGCCCCATTTCAATGACCCTGAAGGAGATTGCCTGCCGTCCGGCATCTCCTGTGCGATCGATGCCCACGTGCATGTGTTTCCGGACAGCACTTTTCAGGCGGTGCGCAACTGGTTCGATGCCCATGCCTGGCGGATTCGGTACCGGGATTCCAGTGAGAATCTGATTCAATTTTTACTGAACAGAGGGGTCTCCCATGTGGTCGCGTTGCAGTATGCGCACAAACCGGGTATCGCCCGGGAGTTGAATGCGTATATGGCCGGGCTGTGCCGGCGGTTTCCCGGGCAGGTGACCGGCATGGCCACGGTGTTTCCCGGCGAGGCGGATGCGGCGGATATTCTGGTCGACGCTTTTGACCAGGGGCTGGGCGGGGTCAAGCTGCATGTCCATGTCCAGTGCTTTGATCTGAACGGTCCGGGAATGGAAGAGATCTGTGCCGTGTGCACAGACCATGACAAACCCATGGTGGTGCATGCCGGCAGGGAGCCGAAAAGCGATGAGTACCGGTGCGATCCCCATGACCTGTGCCGGGCCGACCGGGTGGACAGAATTCTGGCACAATTTCCGGACCTGGCCGTGTGCGTGCCCCATCTGGGGTTTGACGAGGTGTCTGAGTATGCCGCTCTCATGAAGGCCCACGACAACCTGTGGCTGGACACGGCCATGGTGCTCACCGATTATTTTTCTGCCTCCGCCCGGCCCGACCTTCAGGCGTTTCCATTGGACCGGGTCATGTACGGGTCTGATTTTCCCAATATTCCCTATGCCTGGGACCGGGAACTCAAGTGGCTGGCAGATGCCGGGCTTTCTGACGCTGAACTGGCAGGGATTGCCTGGGGCAATGCGGTGCGGTTTTTCAACCTTGACTTTGACGGCCCCCTTGGCTACTAGACAATCATGACCTTTATCACCCGCATCAGCCAGGACATCCAGGTGCCTGAAAAACAGGTGGCAGCGGTACTGCATCTGCTGGACCAGGGGGCCACCATTCCGTTTGTCGCTCGGTACAGAAAAGAACAGACCGGGTCTCTGGATGAGGTTGTTATCACCCGGATCCGGGACCGGCAGCAGGTCATGGCCGCTCTGGATGCCCGGAAGACCGCCATTCTCAAATCTTTGTCCGAACGGGACCTGCTGACACCGGCGCTGGAACGAGCGATTTTGAATGCAGAGACCCTGGCGGCCCTGGAAGACCGGTATGAGAAGTTCCGGCCCCGGCGCAGAACCCGGGCCACAGTGGCCAGGGAACAAGGGCTGTCGCCTCTGGCGGATCAGCTTTTGGCTCAGTCTCCGCAGATGGATCTCCCCAGGGCGGTGCAGCGGTATGTGAGCCCTGAAAAAGGTGTGGAAACCGCTGACCAGGCCGTGGCCGGTGCCAGGGACATCATTGCCGAGACTGTGAATGAAGATCCTGACGTCCGAGATGCGGTGCGGCGACTGTACATGAAACAGGGAATGATTCAGACCCGGGTCAAAAAAGGCCTGGAACAGGCAGGTGCCAAATTTTCCGATTATTTCGACTGGCAGGAACCCGCATTCAAGGCCCCGTCCCACCGGATTCTGGCCATGCTCAGAGGTGCTTCAGAAGGCATGCTCACCCTGCATGTGAAGATCGATCCGGAAACAGCGGTCCGGACCATGGCGTCTTTTTATCTGAAAAAACAACCATCTCCCTGCCGGGACCAGGTAACGGCCGCGATTCAGGATGCGTACACCCGGCTGTTAAGCAAATCCCTGGAAAAAGAATGCCTTCAGACCCTGAAAACCAGCGCGGATCTTCAGGCCATTCAGGTGTTTACCAGAAACCTCAAAGATCTGCTCCTGGCACCACCTCTGGGTGAAAAACCGGTCCTGGCCATCGATCCGGGGTTCAGAACCGGATGCAAGATCGTGTGTCTGGATGCCACGGCAGACCTGTGTCATCATGATGTGATTTTTCCCCATTCCGGGGATGCGAAACGGAACCAGGCCGCCCGGACCCTGACGGGTCTGGTGGATCGATACCGGATCGAGGCGGTGGCCGTGGGCAACGGCACGGCCGGCAGAGAAACCCTGGCCTTTGTCCGGGAACTGGGCCTGGCTGATCATGTCAAGCTGGTGATGGTGGATGAAAGCGGTGCATCGGTGTATTCAGCGTCAGACACTGCCAGGCAGGAATTTCCGGATCATGACATCACGGTGCGCGGGGCCGTGTCCATCGGCCGGCGCTTGATGGATCCGCTGGCTGAACTCGTGAAAATCGATCCCAAATCCATCGGGGTGGGCCAGTATCAGCATGATGTGGATCAGAAAATGCTGCGCCAGGCGTTGGACGACACCGTCCAGATCTGTGTCAACCAGGTGGGGGTGGAAGCCAACACCGCGTCCCGGGAACTGCTGGCCCGGGTGGCCGGGTTGAATGACACCATTGCCGCCAACCTGGTGCGGTTCCGGCAGGAAAACGGACCGTTTACCACCCGTCAGGCGTTTTTAAAGGTTCCCCGCCTGGGCCCCAAAGCCTTTGAACAGGCCGCCGGATTTCTGCGGGTCCGCAATGGGAAAACCCCGCTTGATATGTCGGGCATTCACCCGGAATCCTATCCAATCGTAGAACAGATGGCAAAAGACCAGGGCTGCGCGCCCGGGGATCTGGTGGGAAATCCGGAGCAGGTGAAAAAAATTGATCCCAGAGACTACATCACCGGTCAAACCGGTCTGCCCACGCTCACAGATATTTTGGCGGAACTCCGGCTGCCGGGCCGGGATCCCAGAAAATCGTTTGAAACCGTGGCATTTGATTCATCCGTCCAGACCATCGAAGATCTGAATCCCGGCATGATACTGCCCGGCATCGTGACCAATGTCACGGCATTCGGCGCGTTTGTGGATATCGGGGTGCACCGGGACGGCCTGGTGCACATCAGCCAGATGGCCGACCGGTTCGTCAAGGATCCCAATGAGGTCGTCACCGTGCATCAGCCGGTTCAGGTCCGTGTTCTGGAGGTGGACAAAGCCCAGAAACGGATTTCTCTTTCCATGAAACCGGCCTGACAAGCAGGGAACGGCATTCTGAAAACCGGGTAAAAACACGACGGCACATTGAAAATCGTTCAGACCGTATTACATTGCTTGAAACCCTCAATAAAAAGGAGAACGATCATGGCTTCAACCAAACTGTCCGGCAATCCGGTTTCTCTGGCAGGTAACTTTCCTGTCAAGGGGGCGGCGGCACCCGGTTTTACCGCTGTTGCCCAGGACCTGTCTGAAATTTCACTTGAAAATTTTAAAGGAAAACGCAAAGTCCTCAACATTTTTCCGAGCATCGACACGGATGTGTGTGCCACATCCGTGCGTAAATTCAATGAAAAGGCCGCAGGCCTGAAAAACACACAGGTGATCTGTCTGTCCTATGACCTGCCGTTTGCCCACAAACGGTTCTGCGGGGCCGAAGGCATCGAGAATGTGGTGTCCGCATCCCTGTTCAGGGACAACGCATTTGCAGAAAACGCCGGGGTCCTCATTACGGACGGTCCCTTGAAAGGCCTGACGGCCCGGGCGGTGCTGGTGCTGGATGAAAACAATCAGGTGGTGCATGCCCAGCTGGTGGATGATATCACCCACGAGCCGGATTATGATTCGGCGCTGGCAGCACTGTAACAACTTCAGCAGGAGAATGAATCATGAAAGTCGTTCGCATGACATTGATTTTTTTGGTGATGTTCGGGACAGCCATTGCTGCCTCAGCCGCCACCAACTGGCTGCAGAAAGGATCGGATGCCCTGAAATCGCTGGATACCGAGAGTGAGGGAACCAGTACCCTGGGCGCGAATTTGCCCACATCGGATGTAATTGCGGGACTCAAGGAGGCATTGACCGTGGGATCTGAACATGTGGTGCAGCAGCTGGGACAGACCGACGGGTTTTACGCGGATCCCCAGATACGCATTCCCCTGCCGGAAAAACTGGCCACCGTGAAAAGCGCGCTGGACAAGGTGGGTATGGGATCTTTTGCCGACGATCTGGAACTGAAATTGAACCGGGCGGCCGAGGCGGCATCGCCCAAGGCCCGGGAGCTGTTCCTGAACGCCATCTCCCAGATGACCTTTGAAGATGCCCGGGGTATTCTGAATGGGCCGGAGGATGCAGCCACCCAGTACTTCAGAAAAACCATGTCCCCGGATCTGGCACAAGCCATGACGCCGGTGGTGGATGACAGTCTGTCCGAGGTGGGTGCGGTGCAGTCCTATGACCGCATGATGGGAAAATATGCAGACCTGCCGTTTGTGCCGGATGTGAAGGCGGATCTCACCGATCATGTGGTGAACAAGGGCATGGACGGGATTTTTCATTACATGGCTGTTGAAGAAGCAGCCATCCGGAAAGATCCGGTCAAGCGCACCACGGATCTGCTCAAGAAAGTGTTTCAATAAGATAAGTGCCGGGCGGACAAATCCAACGGTCTGACCCGGGCGGGTCAGGCTTGAAACAGACAACCAAAAAAGGAGTCAAGGCAAACATGGAATGTCAATTTCTGGGCGGGGCCGGTGAAGTGACCGGTTCCATGCATGTGTTGAATACCGGTCGGGATCAGATAATGATGGATTGCGGCATGTTTCAGGGACGGCGCAAGGAAAGCAATGAAAAAAACCGGTATTTCCCGGTGGATCCGGCAAAGATTACCAATATGGTGCTGTCCCATGCCCATATTGATCATTCCGGCCGGATTCCCATGCTGACCCAGGCCGGATTTTCCGGCCGGATCATCACCACCCGGCCCACCCAGAATGCGCTGTCCTACATGCTTTTAGACAGCGGGCACATCCAGGAATCCGATGCCCAGTACCTCAACTATAAATCGTTGCGGACCTTTCTTTACCAGGAAGAGCAGAAAAAGAAGAATCAGCAGTTGACCAACAAGGAAAAATCAGAGGTCAAGCGTCTGCTGAAAAAAAACCCTTACGACCTTGATTCGGATGCCATTGCCAGGCTCCAGAACCAGTACGGCCTTGACACCATCGTGCCGCTGTATACCCAGGAACAGGCAAACCAGGCCTTGTCTTATATCGACGGGTATCCCTACAACCATGAAATTCCCATAGGCCGGGATACCACCGTCAAATTTTATGTGGCCGGTCATATTCTGGGATCGGCTTTTTCCGTGTTCACGGTCAAGGACAACGGCCGTATCCGCAAAATTCTGTACACCGGTGATGTGGGACGGTTTGACAAACCAATCCTCAAGAACCCGACCCTGACATTTGATGAACAAGATACAAAGATCGATCTGATGATCATGGAAAGCACATATGGCAACCGGGAGCACGGCCCGGTGGCGGATCTGGAGACCAGTCTGAAAAAAGTGCTGCTGGATACCCAGGAGCGGGGGGGATCGTTGATCATCCCTGCCTTTGCCTACGGCAGAACCCAGGAACTGGTCTATGTGTTGCACAAACTGTATGAATCCGGGCAGGTGCCCCGGCTGCCCATCTATGTGGACAGCCCGTTGGCCTCCAATCTGACCCGGGTGTTTGGGGAGCATCCGGAAACCTATGACAAGGAAACCCATACCGCGTTTCTGGAAAAAGGACTGAACCCGTTTTATTTTGATAAAATCCGGTTTGTTGAGACCGTCGAGGAATCCATGAGGCTGAGCCGGGATGAAACACCGCATGTGGTGATTTCCGCAGCCGGCATGTGTGAAGCAGGTCGGATACTCCACCATTTGCGGTTTAAGATCCATAATCCGAAAAATACGATTTTGATCGTGGGATACATGGCCGAGCATACCCTGGGCCGGCGGATCGAGGAACTGGGGGCTCAGGCGGTTCAAGAGCCCGGATCACCTGTTCCCGAGGTCAAGATACTGGGAAAATCCTATCCCCTGGCGGCCCGGGTTGAAAAAATCGAAGGGTTCAGCGCCCATGCGGACAAGCACGAACTGGACCGGCTGATCACCCAGTCCAATCTGGAGATCGGCAAGATCGCCGTCGTCCATGGGGAAGCGTCCCAGAGCAATGCGTTTGCGGCCCATTTAAAGGAAAAAGGGTATGATGCCGTCATTCCCGGCCCCGGAGATGTCTTGTCTTTTTGACCGGCCGAGTCAGAATCCGGTTTGCGGAAAAGAAAAAAATCAGCAATATTATTGGACAATCGGTATATGACGTTTTATGTTATTTTCAGATTCGTTTTTCCGGTAAGAGTACCAGGGAAATAATGTGAATGACCGGCCTTGGAATTCAAGGAAACAAGGCCGGCGACCGGGGCAGATCGATACGCCCTGAAAGGATTTTTTTACAATGACAGATACCATCAAGGCAGGTGACACCATTTCAGTGGATTACACGGGAAAAAAACAGGACGGCACGGTGTTTGATTCATCTGAAGGTAAAGAGCCTCTCAAGTTCACTGTGGGATCGGGTATGCTGATCCAGGGATTTGACAATGCCGTTGTGGGAATGAAGCCGGGTGAATCCAAAACCGTGGAAGTACCGCCGGATCAAGGGTATGGCCACCGCCATGAAGATGCGTTCGTGGACATTCCCAAAGAACAGATTCCTGAGGAGATCCCGTTGAGCGAGGGGCTGGTCCTTCAGCTTCAGGATCCCCAGGGGCGGCCGGTACCGGCTACCGTGACCGAGATCACCGATGAAAAAGTGAAAATGGATATCAACCATATGCTGGCCGGTGAGACACTGACCTTTGACATCACCATAAAGGAAACCGGGCTGACCCCGGATACAGATGACTGCGGTCCCGGGGGATGCGACTCCGGTTCCTGTCAGGGGTGCTGATGTTGAGATCGTAAGTGAACATTGTTTGAACTAAACGCCGTCAGGTCCGGAATTTCCGGACCTGACGGTGTCATACGTTGTATCGAGGATGTGACAAATGAAGATCGCCATGTGTCAGACCAACCCGAAGTTGATGGATGTAACTGCCAATGTCGAAGACACCATCGACAAGATCAACGTGTGCAAGGAAAAAGGGGCGGACCTCATTGTCTTTCCGGAACTGGCCCTGACCGGATATTTTGTGGGACTGGGGTATCATGAAGCGGCATTGACCATGGATTCCCCCCATATCCGCCGCATTGCCGGCGCCACCAGGGGTACGGCTGCGGTGGTGGGGTTTATCGAAGAATCCCGGTCCATGAATTTCTACAATTCGGCGCTTGTGGCGGTGGACGGTGAGCTTCAGTTTGCCTATCGGAAACTGAACCTTCCCAATTACGGGGTGTTTGAAGAAA
>JAABTO010000141.1 GCA_011389835.1 Desulfotignum sp.
CGGGCGCAGCCCTGACCTATGAAGGCCGGTGCGAGGGGATCATCACCAGAGAGCCGGCCGGTGAGAACGGGTTTGGCTATGATCCTTTGTTTTTTTATCCTGACTTCGGCAAAACCTTTGCCCAGATTCCCATGGACCAGAAAGCACAGGTGAGCCACCGGGGCATTGCTTTACAGCAGGTGGCTGAAGAGATGGACAAGATCCTGGAATGGATCGACATCAACATGCCCCGGTTTGAACGGGTACCCTGCAAAGAATAGGAACGGCACCACCATGACATCTTTTGAAGACTTCAAAACCCTGGTCATAGACAACCGGTCCTGCCGCCGGTTTGACAACACGGTCGCCATCAGCATGCCGGACCTGACCGATCTTGTGGATCTGGCCCGCCACTGTGCCTCCGCCGCCAACAACCAGCCATTGAAATATATTCTCTCCAACAGTGAGCCGACCAACCAGGCCATTTTTGACTGCCTGGGGTGGGCCGCCTATCTGGCAGACTGGCCCGGACCGGAACCATCCGAGCGGCCCACGGCCTATATCGTGATCACCGGAGACCACACCATCTCCAACAAGTTCTGGTGTGATCACGGGATCGCGGCACAGACCCTGCTGCTGGGAGCCCGGGCCAAAGGCCTGGCCGGCTGTATGTTCGGGGCCATCAACATCAAGACACTCAAAACAGTTCTGGATATTCCGGACCACCTGGAGGTCAAGCTGGTGGTGGCTCTGGGAAAACCCGTGGAAAAAGCGGTGATCGAAGATGTGGGACCGGACGGGAGTATCAAATATTTCCGGGATGACAATCAGATCCACCATGTGCCCAAACGGTCGCTGGATGAGCTGGTTTTCAAAACAATGTCATGAACCAGTGCCCGGGAACACCCGACTCAAAGACGGTGACATGAAACTGCTGTTTGTCAACCCGGTATGCCTGGACCTTCGCGTCACGGATGAAGACGCCACGGTGGTGCCGATGGGCCTTTACTATATAGCGGCCCAGGTAATGGATGCCGGTTTTGAAGCGGCCATTCTCAACCTGGCACAAGCGGATATGACCGATCCGGAGGCTGCATTCGCCGCAGTGATTGAATCTGAGCACCCGGATCTCATCGGATTTTCCGTGACCAACCCCACCCGTTTTTCCGCCATATCCCTGGCCCGGAAGGCCAGACAAATGCGGCCCACTAGCGTTATCGTGTTCGGGGGGCCGGCCCCCACATTCATGGCGGATTATTTTTTTTCCACCTGCCCGGCCCTGGATTTTATCGTCACAGGCGAAGGTGAGCAGACCTGCCTGGCCCTGGTTCAAACCCTGGCCGAACGGGCCGGCAAAACGGATCAAAAAAACAATCCGGATGTCAGTCAGATTCCCGGGCTGGTGTTTCGGGACGGGAATACGATCAAACATACCGGGCCGGCCCAGCTGATCCAGGATCTGGACCAGCTGGGGCATCCATCCAGATACTTTGCATTTCAGCACCTGGCCATGTCCCGGGGGTGTCCGGGGGCGTGCACCTTCTGTGGATCGCCGCTGTTCTGGGGTACCCGGCATGTCCGGTTTCATTCTCCGGAATGGTTTTTTGAAGAGATACAGACCCTGGCCAGCAAGGGAATCTCCCATTTCTATATCAGCGATGACACCTTTACCATGGACCGGGACCGGGTCATGGCATTGTGCAGAAAACTGACCCGTGTCAACCTGAACATCACCTGGCACGCCATCTCCCGGGTGGACCGCGTGGACCCGCAGCTGCTGGCCATGATGCGCAAAGCCGGATGCATCCAGATCAGCTATGGCGTGGAATCCGGATCAGATGCCATCAAAAAACGTCTGGGAAAACCGGTTCCCAATTCCCTGGCAGTTCAGGCTTTCCAACAGACCGCCGCTGCCGGCATGATTCCCCGGGCCTATTTTATCTACGGTTCCCCCGGAGAAACCCGGGACACCATCCAGGAGAGCATTGATCTGCTGATGCAGCTTCAGCCCTTAGGCGCGGTGTTCTACATGCTGGTGACCTTTCCCGGGACCCGGCTGTACGAGCTGGCAAAAAAAACCGGCAAAATCACCGATGATATCTGGCGCCGTAAAATCGAAGATCTGCCCTGGTACGAAGTGGATGAACATCTGGATTTCGATCAGGTCAAAGAGTTCGGGACTGCATTAAGATCCGCATTTTATGGGCACCTGCCTCAGTTTGCCGCAAATGTCCAACTGGCGGATGATCCATCCTTGAATCTGTTTCATGCGGATTTTCTCTCCCGGCTGGGCATGACCTTTTCCCACGGGGATTACAGCAGCGATGAACGAATCAAAGATCCGGATGAGACCGCCAGGGAACTGTTTGAAAAGGCCCTGTCACATCACCCGGATCTCCGGGCTTTCCTGGGACTGGGCATGCTTTTGCTCAAACACAGGCGGTTTGACCAGGCCACACACATTCTGGAGCAGGGTCTGGCCCATTTTCCCGGCAGCAAGGACCTTGTTATGTGCAAAGGCATCTGCCTGATGAATCAGCACCGGTTCGCCGATGCCAGAGCCTGTCTCTCCCCTTTTGAACAACATCCGGATGTCCGGCATTACCTGGGCATCTGTCAAAACAAACTGGAAACAAACCCATGAATGACAAACGAACGATACCCCCTGAAACCCTTCGTCTGACCAACCGGCAGAACCGGGAACTCAAACTCAGAGACCAGCGCAGCCAGATTCTGAAAATGGATTCGGAAACCGCGCTGGATGCGCTGCAGGATGCCCCTTCCCCCGCCACCCTGATCCAGTCCTTTCCAGATCAGGATCTGTATTTTCTCATGCACCGGATCGGGCCGTCAGATTTCATTCCTGTCCTGTCTTTGGCGGCATCCGACCAGTGGGAGTATATTCTGGATGTGGAAGTCTGGGACGGGGACCGGCTGGACACAAGGATAATGACCCGGGCATTTGATCTGCTTTTCCAGGCAGACCCGGAACGGTTTCTGCGCTGGATCATCATGGAAAAACCCGATTATTTCGAATTCTACCTGTCCCGGCACATGGAAATCCTCATCCGGGAACATGACGAGGTGCCGCCGGACGATTTTGACGGCTACATGACCCTGGATGACAAATTCTATTTCCGATTTCCTGAAGAAAAGCAAGCAGATGATTCGGATGAGGATGACGCAATTTCAGACGAGGATATGCCTTTGTCCGAAGAAATTCAGGCCTCGGAACTGATCGATGCCATGGTCAGAAAACTGGCGGATATGGATTTGTCCGTGTTTCACGGTCTGATGCTGGAAACCATGAATGTGCTGCCCGCGGAAACCGAAGAGGAACAGTTCCGTCTTAAAACCATCCGTCTGGCGGAAAAAGGGTTTCTGCCGTTCCATGAAGCCATCGGCATTTACCAGCCCACCGCCCTTAAAGCACTGCGGAAAAGACCCAAAACTCAGGTATACTCTTTGGACACCTTTGATCCGGACCTGCCCCTGCCCCCCCAGAGCTTTACCCAGTTTCTGGACGGAGAAAACCTGTTTGTTCACGCCCTGGCCCGGGTGCCTTCCGGTTTCATGATCACCCTGGAATCGGAGCTGGCAGCACTCATCAACAAGGTGATCTCCGCAGACCGGATCAAGGTCCGGGACACGGAAACCCTGTCAAAAATCATTCGCAAAACATCGGCTTTCCTAAGCCTGGGACTGGAATCGATCCTTCAGGAAAGGATCAGCCTGGAAGCGGCTGCCGACCTGATCCAGACCTATTATCTGGAAGATCTTTTCCGCACCGGTTCCCGGGCCGGCATTCAGCTGAAAACCGCCGTGAGCAGCTGGTACAGCCACAGCTTTATTCAAAAGCAGAACCTGCCCCTGAGCTTTCTGGGAGAAACTTTTTTAGGCGTGATGGGGGGCCTGCTCCTGGACCGGCCTCTGTATTTTGACAATTACCAGACCGGTGAGCTGTACCGGCATTTTGCCTCGCTGACCGATATCCGGACCACCCGGAAGGCCATCGACCAGATCATGGGCATTGATGGCCTGCTGGCCCGGCTGAACCCGGACATCACCTCCTTTAAAAAAGGGGTGCTCACTTACAAAAGCCTGATTCTCACCCTGTGGGCCAAAAACCGCCTGGCACTGGCACCGGACCTGACCCCCATTGACACGGACCTGTTCAAACCGTTTTTCACCCAACTGTTTGCCAAGGATCCGAACGTTCCGACATCTGACACAGGGACTGATCAAACTGCCCCGGTTTTAAAACCAGCCAAAGACATTCGATCCGAGGACCTGATTCTGTGGGCTGCCCAGGCTACCGGAATGGATCTGCCCCTTCCGGTCAAGGAGCTGCTCAAAGAGCTGATAAACGAAATCCGGGAGGAATACGCTGAAATTCATCCGGACCGCATTGACCCGCGTTTCATGCCTCACTTTCTGCTCAAGCGCGCTTAAAAAACGGAAACCGGTACACCAAAGGTCAGGATACAACAGGATTCTTGAAATTTTACTTGCAATTAACCCGTTGTATGATATACTTTCCTTTTTATGGCACACTCCGGTCGGTGCCTGAAGTATTGCGGTCGATGCCTTTTCTTAATTTACCCCAATCCTTTCCCAATTTTACTATTTCAGCCTGGATCGGTTCTGCGCATTGCAGGCGGGCGATTAAGAGGAGAACAATTTATGTCGTTTCAACACCTGGGGCTTATCGCCCCTTTGCTCCGTGCCATTGAGGCACAGGGCCACACCATTCCCACACCTATTCAGGAAAAAGCCATTCCCAGGGTACTCAAAGGATCTGATGTCCTTGCCGGCGCCAAAACCGGTACCGGAAAAACCGCCGCGTTTGCCCTGCCCATTTTACAGCACCTGGACCAGGATAAAACAGCCAACCGCCTGCCCAGGGCATTGATTTTGACCCCTACCCGGGAACTGGCCGCCCAGGTGGAAAATGATTTCAAGGTCTACGGCCGGTTTCTGTCGCTTCGCACGGCCGTGGTTTTCGGCGGTGTCAATATCAATCCGCAGATCAGGCAGTTTCAGAAAGGCGTGGACATCCTGGTGGCAACACCGGGACGACTGCTGGACCATCTGGGCAGGAAAACCCTGGATCTGTCCCGGATCACCTGTCTGGTCCTGGATGAGGCGGACCGGATGCTGGACATGGGGTTTATCCATGACATCCGCAAAGTGATCAAGTGCCTGCCGCCCAAACGGCAGAACATGCTGTTTTCCGCCACCTATACCCCGGAGATCCGGAACCTGGCCGACGGACTGCTTAAAAACCCGGCTCAGGTCGAAGTGTCTCCAGGCAATACCGCCCCCCAGGCCATTGACCAGGAAATCTACCAGGTGTCCCAGGACGGTAAACGCGATCTTTTGTCCGGCCTGATCCGGGACGGCAGCTGGCACCAGACCCTGGTATTCACGCGCACCAAACACCGGGCCAACAAGCTGACCAAACAACTGGTCAGCGACGGTATCACCGCGGCTGCCATTCACGGCAACAAAAGCCAGGCCGCCCGAACCCGTGCCCTGGCGGACTTCAAAAACGGGACGGTCCAGACCCTGGTGGCCACGGACATTGCGGCCCGGGGCCTGGATATCAAACACCTGCCCCATGTGGTCAACTTTGATCTGCCCCATGTGGCCGAAGATTATATTCACCGTATCGGCCGCACCGGCCGGGCCGGAGAAAGAGGCGAAGCCCTGTCCCTGGTCAGCGGTGACGAACAGGGACTTCTGGCCAATATCCAGCGCCTGCTCAAACGACAACTGCCGGTCAGACAGACCCCGGTCACCGGAGCCCTGAAAACATCCCAGCCGGCAGCTCCGGCCAGACCGGCTTCAACAGCGGTAACCCCCGGAGGATCGCCTCAAAAAACCCGCACCCAGGCCAACCCGGCCAAAGCCAAACCAGGCATGAACCGCCGGCCCAAAAACACCAGCTGGCTGCCCACCGGTCTCAAACCCAAAAAACAGGCCGCGGCATGGTCAGCGGTATAATCTGATGTTCGACGGCGGAGTCCCCGGCATCGGGAGCTCCGCCGGCTTGACGCGAAAAAAAACCGAACTTTGCAAAAAAAATTTCAAAATGAATTAAAATTATTATTTTAATCTCAATCAGTAATCGATCTGTAACTCTCCATTCATTATAGTTTTTCAAAAAACAAAACCCTTTCATCATAAAAAGACCCGTATTTCTTGCTTGAGGGTTATTTCAAGTCACCAGCAAAAAACGGAGGGGTGCCATGAATCATCCATTTTTCTGGCTGCAGATCAAAAAACTGACAAAAAAAATCATTGACCGTTTGAAAAAACAATCCCTGGAACAAAACCGCTCGATCCTGGACGAAATCCAAAAAACCGGGAGGTATATATGAAAATACCAATGGAAAAATGCATTTACTGTCATAAGGTGCGAAACGGCCCTGACGAATGGCGGCATTTTGTTGCAAATTTTCATGAAGTTGAAATACGGCATGATGTCTGCCCCCAATGTGCCATTCACGGGTTTCCTAAATTTTACCGGGTACATGAATCCCCGGCACAGAGCCCTGTGAACGGGACATTGACCAAAAAATTTTTCGCTCGATTTTCCAGAACAGCTGACCTGAATACATTATCCAGCAGAATTTGCTGCTTGTAAAAATCACAAAAACCGGTTACCAATTAGATTGAATCGGTATAGAGATAACCTTGCCGGATATGTGATCGAGGAGCCGGAAAAATTGTGATCGGGGCCATTGCAGGCGACATCATCGGATCCATTTATGAACATGATCCGATAAAAATCAAGGAATTCCCCTTGTTTGGGACTCAGTGTCGGTTTACAGACGATACGGTTCTCACAGTGGCGATAGCTGATGCCATTCTTTCGGGCCGGTCCTATGAAGCATCGGTCCGGGATATCGGGCGCCGCCATCCCCATGCCGGGTATGGCGGCAGCTTCATCCGTTGGCTGCTCTCAGACAATCCCCGGCCCTACAACAGCTGGGGAAACGGGGCTGCCATGCGGGTCAGCCCGGTGGGGTTCGCGTTTCCCACAGAAAATGAGGTGCTGACACAAGCTGAACAAACCGCCGTCATTACCCACGATCATCCGGAAGGCATCAAAGGGGCCCAGGCCACAGCCCTTGCCATATTTCTGGCCAGAACCGGCCATGACAAAGAAACCATCCGGCACCGGATCATGCAGGGATTCCGGTATGATCTGAACCGCACCATTGATGAGATCCGGCCGGGCTATTGCTTTAACATCTCCTGCCAGGGCACCGTACCCGAGGCCATTATCGCCTTTCTGGATGCAGACTCCTGGGAAGACACCATCCGCAACGCCGTTTCTTTAGGCGGCGACAGCGACACGCTGGCCTGCATTGCCGGCGGTATTGCCCAGGCGTTTTATACAGAAATCTCCCCGGACATACGCAACCGCGTGAAACAGATCCTGACACCGGACCTGTGGGAGATCACGGAAGCTTTCTTGAGCAGATACTGCTAATCCCCCTTTTTTCAGCCAAAACATCGCCGACGGATATTTGACTTTTTTTTCCCCCCGGGAATGTGATAAAACATTCGAAGAAAAAATGAACCGTCACACATATCCTGGAGGCACATATGACACACAGTTCCGACAGTGTCCTGATTTTGGGCGGAGGGGTTGCCGGCATGGCCGCCGCCAAAACGCTGGGGGACAGCAATGTTCAGGTCCATCTGGTTGAAGCGGCCGATCACCTGGGGGGAAATGCCGCCTCCTGGGCCTGCATGGCCACTGATGAATGCCGACAATGCGGGGCCTGTCTGGCCGATGACATGGCTCAAGATACCGACGGCCACGCAAACATTTTCGTCCATCTGAACACCACCCTGGACCGCCTGAAAAAAAGCGACACCGGATTTGCCGCACAACTGACGTCCGGAGATACGGTTCAGGCGGCCCGGATCATCCTGGCCACCGGATTCATCCCGTTTGATCCATCTATCCTGTCCGGCCTTCAATTCGAACGGCACGACAAAGTCATCACCACGGCCCGGCTGAACCAGCTGCTCAAAGAGGAAACCCTGACCGATTTTCTGGGCACAACCACCCGGCCCGAGATCGCCTTTATCCAGTGTGTCGGATCGAGAAACCGAACCCTGAGCCGGGATTTCTGTTCCCAGGTCTGCTGCAAAATCTCCCTGCGCCATACGGACAAACTGCTTCATATACTGCCGGATGCGGCCATCACCCTGTTTCACATGGATCTGCAGATCATCGGCAAGGAAACCCGGTGCCTGGCAGCGGATATGTCCACCCGGATCACCCTGGCCCAGGGCGTGCCTGCGGAAATCCTGACAGACCCGGACACGGATCGTTTGCGCGTCGTTGTCGAAGACCCGGATTCCGGTGCCAGAATCGCCAGATCTTTTGATATGATCGTTTTGTCCGTGGGTATGTCTCCTTCTTCAAAACTATACCATATGGCCTCCCTGCTGAATATCCGTCCGAACCTTTGGGGATTTTTCAATACTTCAGATGCCTCTTTGTCCGACGGCATCCATGTGGCCGGCTGTGCCGCTGGTCCCAAAGATATCTTAAGCGCCCGGCAGGAGGGCCGGCTTTCCGCGGCAGCGGTGTTAAAGGAACTGGGGCATGATCCTGCTGACACAGCAGATGTCCTGGTGTGGGGAAACGGGGCTGAGGCGGAAACGATTGCCCGGACCCTGGCGAAAAACAGCCATGCCACGGTCTGTTTCGGCCAGGGTAAGACGGAAAAAGGGCTCACTTTCATAAATCCGGGCAGCATCCTGGGTGTGGACGGAACCGCCGGGCGATTCACCGTGCGATTCGACCGGGACGGCAGGGGCCAGACTATTTCATGCAGGGCCATCATTGCCGCTCCGGAACCGCAATACCAGACAGCCGCAGGACAAGGTCTCTTTGCCGATGCCATGGACCTGACCAGTTTTTCCCGGACACCGGCCGAACAACTGCCGCAACATTCGGCCATATTGCTGGATTATACCGCCCCTGAAACCAAATCCGGATCACGCCTGGCACTGGACACGGCGCTGACCGCTCTAAACGCCGGCCGTCAGATCACGATGATCATGAATAAGATGCTGGTGCACGGCCCGTCCGGCCAACAGAGATACGATCAGGCCCGCAAGGCCGGGGTACGGTTTCTCAGATACAACGCCCCGCAAGACATCCAG
>JAABTO010000142.1 GCA_011389835.1 Desulfotignum sp.
TATTGCCTGGATATCTCTGCCGTCAATTCTGCTGGCCGCCACCGCCATTTTGTTCGGCATCTGGTTTGTCAAAACGGAACTGGGGGCAAAGGACCCCATCCTGGATCTGCGGTTTTTCAAACGCAGAGGCTTTGCCATGGGCAACCTGGCCGGGTTCTGCGCCAGTTTTTCCATGTTTTCCCTGTTCGGGTATGCCCCGCTGTTTCTCCAGGGAGCGCTGGGTCATACCCCGTTGCAGGTGGGAATGGCCATGCTTTCTCTGAGTCTGGGCTGGTCTGTGGGGTCCCTGATTTTAGGACGGCTCATGCATCTGACCACCCAGAAAACCGGGGCCCTGGCCGGCGGGATTCTGCTGGCCGCCGGCACGGGACTGACACTGGGATTCAGCCCTTCGACCACCATGCTTCACAGTTTTCTGGTGTTTCTGGTGGTGGGATTCGGCATGGGGTTCGTGGTTCTGTCCACGCTGCTGAAGGTTCAGAACAGCCTGGCAAACTCGGATCTGGGGGTGGCGACATCCTCCCACCAGTTTGCCCGGACCCTGGGCGGCACCCTGGGGGTGGGGATCAGCGGGGGGCTGGTTACGTCCCAGCTGCTGAACCGGATGGCGACTGTGGATGTGTCACTGCCGGAACACCTGATGGTTCAGTTGCAGGACAGCCTGGAAAACCTGTTTCGCCCGGAATTCCAGGCCCTGATTCCGGATGCGGCCCGGACCGTTCTGAATACAGCGGTGGCCCAGGGGGTCTGGAGCACGTTTTTGCTTGTGTTCCTGGTGGCCCTGGTGTGCCTGGGTCTGGTTCTGTGTCTGCCGCCGGATCAGGAAGGGGGATAAATCATTTTTCCGGTCATGGACAAATCATATCCGCCGTATTTTTCAGCGGTCTGTTGAATGACTTTTCCTTTGAGCAAAGACAGAAACAACTGGATGCCCTGTTCGAAAAATTTGTCTTTGGCGATGACCAGGTCAAAGCGCTCCCAGCAGACCGGAATGAAATCCAGTCCCAGGATATTGGCCACCGGACGGATGGCCGGCCCGGCATCCGCTTTTTCATTCAGAATTTCCAGGCCCACATCCATATGCCGGGACAGGACGTTTTCGTATCCCTGGATGGTTTCTCCCTGGAGATCATGTTCCATCAGTACCTTGTCAAACAGTTTCCGGGTGCCGGTTCCCAACTGCCGGTTCACGATGCGGATTCCAGGTTTTTTCAGATCGATGAACGACTGGATATTTTTTGGATTGCCCTTCTGAAGCACGATTCCCTGTTCCCGCCGGCAGAAATTCACCACTGCCGGCATCTGGTGCATATCGTCTTTGAGAAAAGGAAAGTTGTATTCATCGTTGTCCCCGATCAGATGACTGGAAGCGATGTGGCACAGGTTCTGTTTCAGGGCGTTCAGGCCGCCCAGAGATCCGGCCATGCCGAACATGGCCATGTGGTGCTCATGTTTGATGTTGAAGGTGGCGATGAGCTTGTCCAGTAAGAGATCGTTGCTGCCGGCGATGAGCACCAGGCCGTGATAGGGAGGCAGCTGCGCGGACTGGGGGAAATTTTCAGTGCCCGCCTCCACCCATTGGCGGACCAGGTTGATGGGAAACAGCCATTTACCCGTGACCTTGGTGGCGGGCAGCCCTTTCTCCGAGATCAGGGAGTACACCATTTTTTCATTGATGTTCAAAAACTTGGCGATTTCCTTGGTTGTATAAAGTTCTCCCATTGCCAGGCCCCTTTTTATTCAATTAACAGTCAGTTAATTATCATATAAGTGGGCTCATTTTTTGTAAAGCTCCAAACCGGATAATCTTGAATAAGGGGGTGAGAGAGTGCCGTCCGTTCTGCCAGGGTCCGGGGCAGAACGGACGGCTGGATAATGCTTGCCAAGGAGATGGGGATTGTTTTAAGGAAACAATAAATTATCCTGTGACATTATCCAATAACATGGTTCGGGACCGCAATTTTTATCCCGACATGGTTTTTAATTTATCCTTTAAGGTGTTTTTTGTCAATATATTTATTTATATTAACTTTAAATTAATTATATTAACCAAAAAAAACTAAAAATAACTTAATTTTGGTAGATGAGAGATTTTTCTGGAACACCCTGGGGAAAACCATTTGCAACTTATCAAGCGGGTTAAATGGGTGATCACGCCAGTTCAAAAAGAATGTGGACCTGAAACGTGACTGCTTTTTGACGGCACCGACGGCCGCCTTATCCATATTTTTTATACCGGGAACGGGCGGACCCTGTGGCCTGGGGCAGTTTGATCTTGAAATGGAAATTAAACAATTTTATCATCAGTTTTTTGATCTGGCCCTGACAGATGAGATGGTGCAAAACATTTTGAACAACCAGGGGATGCGTAAGACTTTGGATGCCAGGTAAAGGAGGACCCATGAAACGATTTGAAAACATACCCCTGAGACGGATCATCGCAGGATGGTTTCTGCTGCTGGTTTTCACGGGCCAGGTATTTACAGAAACCCCGGCGGCGGCAGACCCCTTTCCGGAACGGATCGTTCTGAATCTCACCCAGACCCCCCACCTGTCCCAGGCGGTCTCGTGGCGGTCCCGGAAAAACGGCCAGGCCCCGGCCGCGCAGATCGTGCCGGTATCCCATCTGCTGGAGGCGGAATCCCATGCCGTCACAGTCAAGGCGGATACCTGCCAGGTAAAAATTGATGACCAACGGGATGTGTTTCATCATTCCGTGGTATTTGAATCGCTTCTTCCGGACACGGAGTATGCCTACCGGGTCGGGGATGATCCGCACTGGAGCGAGTGGAGCCGCTTCAACACCGCTTCCGGCCGGAAAGATCCGTTCCGGTTTGTCTTTTTCGGGGATGTCCAGAAAGAGGTTGCTGCTTTAGGGTCCCAGCTGTTCCGGACGGCGGTTATGGTAGTGCCGGATGCGGCGTTCTGGCTGTTTGCCGGAGACATGATGGACAACGGTCCGGATGACCGGGAATGGGCTGAATTTTTTGATGCCGTGTCCTGGATGCCGAAAACTTTTCCCCTGGTGCCGGTGCCGGGAAACCATGAATACCCGGATCCCCGGATCATTCCGAGAAATGAACGCCGGATCACCCCGTTGTGGCGGCCCCATTTCACGCTGCCGGACAATGGACCGCCAGGGCTTGAAGAAACCGTGTACTCTCTTTCTTACCAGGGGATGTGCCTCATCGTTCTCAATGGTAATGAGCAGATGGATGCGCAGGCCGAATGGCTGGAAACCGTTCTGTCCCGCAATACCGCTACCTGGGTTATTGTTGCCGTTCATCAGCCCGTGTATCCTATCTCTAAACGCCGGCATATCACTACGTTCCAGGAAGCGCTTGTGCCGATTTTTGACCGGTTTGCCGTGGATCTGGTGCTCCAGGGTCATGATCATGGATACGCCCGCACCAAACCTTTGAAAAATCACCAGCCCGTGACCGGCACGGAAAAAGGCACCGTGTACATCATTTCCAACAGCGGCCCCAAGTTTTACACGCTCAGTGACCGGTATGACCATCTCATGGCCAGGACCGGATCAAAAGAAATGCTGTTTCACACCATTGAGGTGGATGAAAACACGCTGCGGTTTACGGCGTTTGATCTGATGCGGCAGCCCGTGGATGAAGTGGTGATTCACAAATCCATGCCTTAAACCGGACCTGCAGGGTCTTTGGTTTTAAAAAACCGGTCCTTGAAGGTCTGATAGTGTCTGTCCGGTGCGGACGGGTATTTTTTATCTAGTTGGTTTTATTTCATTTTTAAGTGTTAACGATTCCGGCATGGTCTGTGCTGTGTGTGGCATTTCTCAACCCATTCATGCAAGGATTGACACACAGATGGCACAAACCGACACCGAGGGCATCCTCCAGCGCATCCGGGAAGAATATGCCGATGCCTGTGACACCATGACCTGGCTGACCCCGGAAAAGGCGGCACTGGCCGCCCGGACCAGAGACGGACTGATACACGATATTTTCAAGCATGCCGGTAGAGGCCCCCAATGGCGGTTTGCCGGAACCAAACTGACGACCCACGGCATCTCCCCCGGCTGCCGTTTCTGCGGTCAGGGGGAATGGTCCTGCCTGTTTATCAACGGGATCTGTAATGCCCGCTGTTTTTACTGCCCGTCGGTCCAGGATCAAAAAGGGCACCCCATGACCAGCACCCTGGAATTCCGGACCCCGGAAGAGTATGTGGCGTATGTGGAGAAATTTGACATTCAGGCGGTGAGTTTTAGCGGGGGTGAACCCCTCATGACCTTTGACCGGGTGGTACAGTACTTGAAAGCGCTGCGGACGAAAATTTCCCGGCCCCTGTATGTCTGGATGTACACCAACGGTCTTCTGATGACTGAAGATAAATTGAAACTCCTGGCGGAGAACGGGCTGGACGAGATCCGTTTTGACATCAGTGCCGATCATTATCGACTTACCGCGCTGAAAAAAGCGGTGGGTGTCATCCCCCATGTCACCGTGGAAATTCCAGCCATCCCGGAAGATCTGAAACATACAAGACAGGTGATCCAACAACTGCATGATGAAGGGGTGAATTTTCTGAACCTTCATCAGATCCGGTGTACCCGGTTTAATCTCCCCAAACTGATCCAGCGGGGATATACATTTCTGCAGGGCCCCAAGGTCACGGTTCTGGAGACCGAGCTGACCGCCCTGGAATTGATCCGGTACTCGCTGGATCAGCAGATCGCCTTGCCCATCAATTACTGTTCATTCACCTTCCGCCACCAGTTTCAGCGGGCCGGTGCACTCAACCGAAATGCCCGGCTGATCAAGGCCCCCCATCAGGGCGTCACCCCTACCGGCCATATCCGGACCCTGGGCATTTTCGGAGATCAGGCATCTGTTCAACGGGTCCATCAGCATCTCCGGGCCGCAGAATCGGATACTGGATTGTGGGAGATTTCCGGAAAAGGGGACCGGCTCAAGTTCCATGAAACCCTGTGGCCCAAAATCGATTTTACAGGCATGACCCTGGAGGTGACCTATACGGCCTCGTCCTTGAAATCATCGGTCTCTTTCAGACATTCATACAAAGAAATTCCCTTGAACCGCAAAAAAAAGGTGGTCATTGAAAAATATCCGGCCCATCCTGTGATCCGGCTGACAGGAGACCGAATTGTTGAATTCGGCCGCTGGTTCATTGGTACACAACCCAATCAAAAGAACGGGACAAAAGAGACTGACAAAGAGATATTTGAAGAAATCAAACCGTTTGAAATATTTTCTTCAGGCCTGGCCCCGTATTACTGAGCCTGATATGAGGGCGGTAAAACCGGCAGCATTAGAATGTATGGACCGATTCCGGGTGAAACCCGACTGACACGGGTTTGCCGGTGTCCAGGTCAAATTCCTTGATAAAGGTTTTTGGCCAGATCGCTTCAAAGGCCATTCCTTTTAAATCCAGATGAACCCGGGTGAAAACGCCGTAAGGGGAGATGCCGGTGATGGTTCCGGAAAAATAGTTTTGGCAGACCGGTGAGGCCGAAGGATTCAGCAGAATATTTTCCGGCCGGACCCCTAAGTGATGATGGTCCGGGTCCGGAGGGGTTTCGGTAACAATGTCCAGGCGGGTGCCGGCAATCCGCAGGGTCTGCCCATGGGGTTCAAATGAAACAATGTTTTTCATTCCCACAAATTGGGCCGTGAACCTGGAATCCGGTTTTTCAAACAGGGTCTGGATACTTCCCTGCTGCATGATCTTTCCGTCTTTGATGATGGCGCCCCGGTTGGCCAGATAGAGTACCTCCTCAAAATTGTGGGACACCATGATGATAGTCATGTTCAGGTCTTTGTGCACCTTTTTCAGCAAAGATCTTGCCTCGTCATGAAACACCGGGTCCAGGGCTGACAGGGGTTCATCCAGCAGCAGCACCTTTGGGTTCAGGATCAGGGACCGGGCCAGGGCCACCCGCTGCTTTTCCCCGCCGCTCAAATTATAAGGAAAGCGCAGGACGATCTTTTCAAGGCCCAAAGCGGAAATCAGATAATCAAACCGCTGCCGGGCCTCTAGTTTTGAAATGTGGTGATACCCGGCGCCGTAAAGGATGTTCTGGGTGACATCCAGGTGTGGGAACAGGGCAAAATCCTGGTAGACCAGTGCCAGGGGCCGTTTTTCCACCGGTACCCGGGTGATGTCCGTGTCCTCGAATATCAGAGAACCGGAAGTGAACGGCATGATCCCCATGATTCCTTCCAGGAGCAGGGATTTGCCGGACCCGGTCGGACCGATGAGCGCAAAAAAATCATGGGGGTGCACCTCGAGGCAGATATCGGTAAGGGAAAATTCAGGCAGGGTCAGACAGATATGTTTCAGCGCGATCATGGATCACCGGGTGTCCGTGTGAATGGATCTTGTCATCATCCGCAAAAACACGAACAGGACAAAGGAAATCAAAATCAGCCAGACCGCAATGGGCTGGGAGTATTTCAGGCCAAAGGCCGTGAACCGTTCATAGATCATCACCGGTGCGGTCATGGGGTGATAGGCCACAATTACGATGGCGCCGAATTCGGAAATGGCCCGGGCCGTACACATGATGATGCCCAGGATCATGTGGCGCCAGGTCAATGGAAATGTGATGCGGGCAAACGTGGCAAACGCACCCGCACCTAAGGTGCGGGAAGCGTTTTCCAGTCGGATCGGCACATTGTCGAACCCGGATTTCACCGTGTTGATATAAAAGGGCAGCCCCACGAACAGCAGCACGCAGATGATCCCGGTTTTGGTGCCCATGATCTGGATCCCGGCCTCGGACAGAAACCGCCCGATGGGGTGGTTTCTGCCGGCCAGGCTGAGGATGGCGATACCGATGACCGGATGAGGGATCATGATGGGCAGATCGATGATCCCTTCCAGCAGTTTTTTGCCGGGCAGTTCCTTTCTGGCCAGCAGATAGGCCAGCGGGGTCCCCATGATGAATGCCAGCCCGGCTGCGGACAGGGACAAAAGCAGGGAGCGGGCAATGGCCGCTGTCACATCCTTGTCCATGATGGTCTGTTTCAGCATGGCCGCAGAGGGTTGTGTGGTCATGTTGATCAGAGGCAGGGTCAGCAGAAGAATCAGGGGCAGTCCCAGAAACAGAAACAGCCAGCCCATCGGATCCATCCTTTTCACAGGATCAGTTTTTTACCTCCACCAGATGGGTGATTTCAGCCGGCATATTTTTTGTCATGGCAGGATCGGGAATGACCGGGGGAACCATGGGGGGTTGCCCCATTTCCTCCAGTGTTTGAAGCCCATGATCCGGGGACAGGAGAAACTGCATGAATGCGATGGCCGCCTCAGGGTTGGGCGCGTTCTTGATCATGGTGATGCCATAGGTGCAGGACTGTCCGCTCTTGGTGATCCAGGTGCCGGGTTTCTTGCCGGTCACTTCCACCTGTGCCTGTTTGTAAAACGCATCATATTGGTAATTGCTCAAATTGATATGATCATCCAGAACAATGTATTTGAGTTCATGCTGCCGGGCCACGGAAATGTATTCCCAGGCATAATCCATGTTTCCGGTTTTCAGCAGGTTCACCAGTTCCACGGATTTGGGGCGGATATTTTTCTGGGGCCGGTTGGCCAGAATCCGGTCATACAGCCCGTCGATGCCGTAAAATTTTTCAGCCAGCTGCAGCACCATCAGGCTCCGGTAACCGCAGGGGTCCAGATTGGGATCGGAATGACCCCAGATCACGCCGTCTTTCTGCAGAATCTCATACCAGTTGTCTGCGGTGATCTGGTCGGCATACCGGCTCTGATCGGTGTAACACAGCACCAGCTGATTGGTGGCAAACCGCACATTCCAGTCCGCAAATTCCGGGATCAGGTTGTTGTCTATCACTTTGTAATCGGCAGACGCCATGATATCGGCTGGTTTTCCGACTTCGGAAATCAACCGGGCCATTTTGGTGCTGCCCCCGGCTTCCCTGAGGACATCCACATCCGGGTATTTTGCTTCAAACGTTCGTTCAATGGCGGCAAACGGCACAGTCAGGCTGCCGGCATGAAAAACGATCAGTTTTCCGGACGGACCGGCCATGGCCGTCAGGGGAAGGACCAGACCAATAAGCATGAATCCAGACAGGAATAAGGACAAACCCGTTATTTTTTTTCTTTTACACACCATCTCTCTCTCCTTTGGTTTTTATTGGTTATTTTTTATCCTTAAAACATATTTTTATCAAATATCAGCAATTAACATACCATAAAATACAAAAAAGACCAAATTTTTGCAATATGTTGAATTTCAAACAGTTTTCGATCAAATGAATGGCAACGGTCGCCATCCCGAGATTTTTTGAAAACAGCAGAAACGCAACAGGGTGTGTCACAAGGATTGCTCAAACGCGCCTGCCTGGAAAAGTACCCAATCGTTATGTTTATGTTGACATAACGATTGGGGTTTGGTAACAGATGCATCTGTTATTTTCGACTTCAAAGAGGAAGATGATTATGAAAGTGGCAATGAATGAAAAAAAAGGAACGTCATATGATGAAAAAGCCAACGGATCCCCGGTGAAATTTGAAGTTTACGGGGATGTGCTCATTGAAAAAACCGTGCGCCAGAACGGCAAAGGCGGCCGGATCTATCTGCCCCCGGACTGGGTGGGAAAAACCATTAAAATCATAAAATAGACAAACACATACAAGCATGATATTTGGATACCCACAAGGAGGAGATATCATGACGACATTGCAGGAAGAGATCATTGCGGAAGTGACGACCCGTTCAAAACTTCTGAATGGTATTCCAGATGTCCGCATGGTGGCGATATCTCTGGGATATACTTTGGTGGAACTGGACAACGGCATCATGGGGGTGTGTTTCACGCCCCGGTCGAACAGCGGTTCCTGTGCCCATTATTCAGGTGCCGGGTCTTTGTCGGAAAAAAATGTGCTGGCATTGTGCCCGCTGATGCAATCCGGTCATCCCCTGGAACGAAGCGTTGGGGTGGCGGCGGTCAATGCCCTATCCCATACCATCATGGACCTTCACCCGGATCAGTACCAGTTTTCAGAACATGATTTTCTGGATCTGCTGCCGTTTCATGCCCATGAATCCAATAAAGTCGGGATGGTGGGCCATATCGGCCCGTTCATGTCTTTTTTGAAAAAACGGGCCGACTCCCTGGTGGTGGTGGATGACAACCCGGATCTGAAGATC
>JAABTO010000143.1 GCA_011389835.1 Desulfotignum sp.
CGGTGAGACAGGTGCCGGGCCGGGCAATGATAAAGGCGTGGCCGCATTCTCCCCAGGTGTCATGGGGTTCCCCCCGGACCGCCACATCCTGGATTTCCGGATGGGTCTTGAGACATTTTTCAATTTCCGCCGGGTACACGTTTTCTCCACCTGAAATGTACACGTCCCCGGCCCGGCCCGCGAGAAAGAAAAAACCGTCCTCATCCATCCAGGCCATGTCCCCGGTGTGAAGATATCCGTTTTTAATGGTTTCCTCGGTTTTCACCGGGTCCTGCCAGTATTCTTTCATCATGATGGAGCCCCGGACCACGATCTCTCCGATCTGGCCGAAAGGCGCGGGACTGCCTGAGGCATCCACGATGCTCACTTCGGCATGAAAGACCGGCCGGCCCACCGTCCCGGGTTTGTTCAAAGGATCGGTTTCCGATGCCCACAGCAGGATGGAGGTTTCGGTCTGCCCCATGATCTGCCGGAATGCCAGGCCGGCATCGGCACAGTCCTGGATCAGTTCCTGGGTGACGCGTTCCCCGCCGCCGGCGCAGACCCGCAGAGAAGACAGATCACCCCGCAGGGCCTTGGGCACCTTGAGCAGCGCTCTGAACACGGTGGGCACCCCCAGAAATTTGGTCACCTTGAAATGCGCGATATCGTGAAACACGGTTTCCGGGGTGAATTTCTCATGCAGCACAATGGTGGCGCCTTTGTAAAATATGGGTGCCGCCTGGATAAACAGCCCGCCGGAGTGGAACAGAGGCAGAAAGATGAGCATGATGTCGCTGGCGTGCAGCTTGAAAAAAATATCCGCGTTCAGGCAGTTGAAAAAGGTTTTCCGGTGGGACAGGACCGCGCCTTTGGGCCGGCCGGTGGTGCCGGAGGTGTACATGATCACCTGGGGTTCTTCCGGGTCGGCCGGACCCAGGCTTCGGGTGAGAAAGGGCCGTTGTCCGTCAAATTGCGCCACACCCGGTTCCAGCTGAAAAATCCGGCCGCCCGTGCAAGGATGGCCCTTGACCGCCACCATCAGGGGCGGCAGATAATCGGTAATTGCCAGAGTTTTCACGGTGGCGTTGAATGCATCCCCGTGAACAAACAGCCTGGGCCGGCAGTTGGTCAGAAAATAATCCAGTTCACGGGCTGTGATTCGAAAGTTGATGGGCACAAAAATCGCTCCCAGGCGGGAGCAGGCCAGAAACAGATCCAGAAACTCCGGGCAGTTGTAGAGCATCACCGCCACCCGGTCTCCCTTTTCAATGCCCAAGGACTGGAGCCAGCAGGCGGTCCGGTCCGACCGGCAGGACAGATCCTGATAGGTGATCACCTGGTCCCTGAACAGGACGGCCGGCTTGTCCGGGGTGAGTTCCGCCCACCTTTGGACCCACCAGGCGATATTCATGGATTTGATCATGTCCTGCCTCTTTAATTTCTGACTACCGGTTTGTTTGTTGCAGGTGTTTTATACGATAAATGCGTTAAAAGATCCAGGCGTATCTTAAAACCGGGCATACCGGCCCGGATCAGAGTCGGGGACAGGTGTGAATCAGCCCTTTATGGTAAATTCGTGACGATTTCCGGGATAGGCGGTTTGATGAATTTTTAAATTTCTGTTGACAAGGAAAGATTGTATACAGTACACAAAAAAAGACACGTAAAAAAACATAAAAGCAGAATGATCCGGAAAATGCGGGATGACCGGATCAAGGCGGCACCTCTCAACCATCATATTTCCGAAGGATGCGGCATGACTGTAAAATCGCATGAACAGGGCTGGAAAGGCTCCGGGGCCTTCAGCAGCAGGCAGCCATGGGCGGCGGCGAAAAAGCGGTGACCCGCCATCATGAGGCCGGCAAACTCACCGCCAGGGAACGCCTGGACCGGCTGTTTGACACGGATACCTTTATCGAGCTCAATGATCTGGCCGAAAGCCAGTGCAGGGACTTTGGCATGGACCGGCGGAAAGTGCCCGGTGACGGCGTGGTTGTCGGGCATGGCCTGATCGACGGCCGCCGGGTGTTTGCCTATGCCCAGGATGTCACGGTGCTGGGAGGATCGGTGGGCACCATCCACGGCCAGAAAATCTGCCGGATCATGGATGAGGCTCTCAAGGTCAAAGCCCCGGTGGTGGGGCTGTTTGACTCGGGCGGGGGGCGGCTCCATGAAGGGTTTTTCGCCTCCAAAGGGGTGGCGGGCATGTTTTTCCGAAACACGGCCGCTTCCGGGGTGATTCCCCAGATCTCCTGCATCATGGGGCCCTGTGCCGGGGTGTCGGTGTATTCCCCGGCCCTCACCGATTTTATTGTGATGATCGAAAAGCAGAGCCAGATGGTGATCACCGGCCCCAAGGTGATCTATGATGTCACCGGCGAAAAGGTAACCCTGGAGGAGCTGGGCGGGGCAGGCGTTCACAGCAAAATCACCGGCCAGGCCCATTTTGTGACCCAGACCGAAGAAGAAAGCCTGTCTTTGATCCGGTATCTGCTCAGCTTTCTGCCGTCCAGCCACGAAGAATCGCCACCTGAATTTCCCTGCGACGATGATGCAAACCGCCAGACCCCGTCGTTGACCGGGATCGTACCGCCGGATTTCAAAAAAGCCTATGACATGCGTGTGGTGATCGAAGAAATCGTCGACCACCACACGTTTCTGGAGGTGCTGCCGGAATTTGCGCCCAACATCATCACCGGGCTGGCCCGCATGAACGGCAGCACCGTGGGAATGGTGGCCAACCAGCCCAAGGTGCGGGCCGGGTGTCTGGATTATCATTCTGCGGACAAGGCGGCCCGGTTCATCCGGTTCTGCGACTGCTTCAACATTGCCTTGATCAACCTGGTGGATGTGCCCGGGTATTTTCCCGGGGTCAAGCAGGAGCATGCCGGCATTATCCGGCATGGGGCCAAGATGCTCTATGCCTATGCCGAGGCCACGGTGCCCAAGATCACTTTGGCGTTGCGCAAGGAATACGGCGGTGCAGTTATGGCCATGTGCTGCGTGGGCATGGGCGTGGACCTGATGCTGGCATGGCCTGTGGCCCGGCTGGTGGTGCTGGACACGACCGCGGCCATCAATTTGATTTACCGCAAAGAGATCATGAATGCCCAGGATTCCGAGGCGTACAAGCAGGAAAAAATACAGGAATATGATTACAAATATTCCAATCCCTTTCATGCGGCCTCCAACATGCTGGTGGACAAGGTGATCGATCCGGCAGACACAAGGCGCCAGATCATTGCCGGGCTGTCCATGCTCAAAAACAAACAGCGGCCGGCACCGTTTCGGCGCCATGGCAATATTCCTTTGTAATTATTTCCCAAGGAGACGGATTCGTGGATTTTTTATTGTCTAAGGAGCAGAAAATCATTCAAAAGGCGGCCCGGGAATTTGCCAGAGGCGAGCTGGCACCCATGGGCCGGGAACTGGATTTGAATGAAACCTATCCGGAAGAGATCGTGAAAAAAGCCAGGGAACTGGGCTTGATCGGATTGTTTGTCCCGGAAAAGTTCGGCGGTCCCGGACTGGGATATCTGGAGCAGGCCATTGTGCTCGAAGAGCTGTGGAAAGTGGATCCCGGCATCAGCCAGCAGCTGTGTTCCCTGACCTTCGGGGCTGAGGAGTTTCTCCTTTTCGGTACGGACGAGCAGGGGGAGCGGTTTTTAAGACCCATTTTCGAAGGGGACGGGGTCATGGGATTTGCCATCACCGAACCGGATGCCGGGTCCGATACCCTGTCCGCCGCCACCACCGCAGTCAAGCAGGGCAATGAATGGGTGCTCAACGGGTCCAAGGTGATGATCGGCAACGGCACCAGAGGCACATTCATGCTCATTTTCTGTCTCACCGACCCGGACAACCCGTCCCGGTCGAAACGGCACAGCATCATTGCCGTGGAAACCGACCGCCAAGGGTACAAGGCCGAGCCCATGCACGGCAAGATGGGGCTGCGGTGCTCGGACACGGCGGCGGTGTATCTGAACAATGTCCGGGTGCCGGAAGACAATCTCATCGGTACGCCGGGCAACGGGTTTCATCAGCTCATGGCGTTTTTCGACCGCAGCCGTGCCTATGTGTCGGCCCACGGCGTGGGGCTGGCCCAGGGGGCCCTGGACATGGCGGTGAAACATGTCAGAGGCAGAAAACAGTTCGGCCGGCCCATCGGCAGTTTCCAGGGGGTCCAGTTCAAGATTGCGGACATGGCCGTGAAGATCGAACTGGCCCGCAACATCATGTACAAGGCGGCCTGGCTGCTGGACAACGGCACCCCGGACACCCATGTGACCGCCATGGCCAAGCTGTATGCCTCCCGTATCGCCGTGGAAGTGGTGGACGAAGCGCTCCAGCTGCACGGCGGGTACGGGTATTTTGACGATTACGATATCGAGCGGTTCTACCGGGCCGCCAAGGTTCTGGAGATCTACGAAGGGGCCAAGGAAATCGAAAAAATGATTATCGGCCGCACCATTGTTGGCCGTTAAGATTGAGAGACAACTTATGAAACAGGCGTTTTTACTGGGAAACGGGGCCATGGCCCTGGGATTGCTGGAGGCGGGCTGCCAGATGCTCACCTCTTACCCCGGAACCCCGAGTTCCGAGATTCTGCCCGAAACCGTGCGGTTTGCAAAACAGGCGGAGCTCAATACCGTGATCGAGTGGTCGGTGAACGAAAAGGTGGCGTTTGACAACGCGTTTGCCGCAGCCATATCCGGCAAGCGGGCGGCCTGCTGCATGAAAATGGTGGGGCTGAACGTGGCTGCGGATTCTTTTTTTTCCGCCGCCTATATCGGCAACATCGGGGGGCTGGTGGTGATCTCGTGTGACGATCCCGGGCCCCACTCCTCCCAGACCGAGCAGGATTCGCGGTTCATGGCCCGCATGGCCAAGGTGCCGGTGCTGGACCCGTCCAGTCCTGAAGAAGCCCGGAGCATGATCCAGACCGCATTCGAGATCTCCGAGGAGTTCCAGGTGCCGGTGCTGGTGCGGCCGGCCATCCGTATCTGCCACGCCCGGCAGAACATCTCCTACGGGGACCTGAAAAACAATGACACAAAGGCGGCGTTTAAGCGGGAACCCACCCGGTGGGCCTCCACGCCCAAGTTCCGGTTTCTCCAGCACAAGGCCCTGAATGAGAAACATCTAAAGATTGCGGAGAAATTCGCGGCCCTGGCCCCGTATAACAGGCACAATCTTGTACCGGGACAGACCCATGCCCTGGGCATCGTGGCCGGCGGGGTGCCGTCGGCCGTGGTGGCGGACCTGCTGGCGGAGTTCGGCCGCACCGACATCCCGGTCCTCAAACTGGGGGCGCCGTATCCGTTTCCCGCCTCCCTGGCCGATCCGTTTATGGACGCCTGTGACCGGGTCCTGGTGATCGAAGAAACCGACACGGTGATCGAATACCTGCTGGGGGACCGGCGAAAAACGTTTGGCCGGCTGTCCGGGCATGTGCCCATGGAAGGGGAGCTGGTGCC
>JAABTO010000144.1 GCA_011389835.1 Desulfotignum sp.
GGTTCGAGTGCCCGGCCATGAAGCGGGATCCGGAAAAGAAAAAAACCTGGATCGATCCGGTGCTGTGTTCCGGGTGCGGGGTGTGCCTGCACATCTGTCCCAAAGATGCGGTGCAGTGTCTATCATAAAGGAGCGTATATGAAAACCTATCAGTTTGTCTTGAGTGGCCTGGGCGGGCAGGGGATATTATTTATGACAAAAATCCTGGCCCAGACCGCCCTGAACAGGGGATACAATATCCTGGGGGCGGAAACCCACGGCATGGCCCAGAGGGGCGGGTCTGTGGTGTCCCACCTCAAGATCGGGGATGCCGGGGCCAGCCTGATCCGGGCCGGGGCCGGGGATTTTCTGATCTCCATGGACGAAGCCGAGGCCTACCGGTATCTGCCCTGGGTGAAACCCGGCGGCATGATATTCGCTAATTCCAAAGCCGATGCGTTTCCCGATGCCCGGGTGGCCCCGTACCTGTCTGAACAGGACATCGCCTCTTTTGCCATGGAAGCCGGGAAGACCGCGTTTGACCTGGGGGCGCCCAGGTCCACCAACCTGGCCATGGTGGCGTTTTTCGCCGCCTTCGGTCAGGGACCCCTGGATGCGGACGCCTTGAGGGAAACGGTCAGATCCATGAGTCCGGATCCTGTCAAAGAGATCAACCTGAAGATATTTGATACCTGTCATGAACAAGGGAAAAAACTGTGCTGAAAGGAGCGCCCATGGAATTGTTTGACAACCTGACTGTATTGTCCCTGGAACAGGCCACCGTGGCCCCGTATCTCACCTACCGCCTGGCCCAGGACGGCATGCAGGTCATCCGCCTGGAACACCCGGTGTACGGCGACCCCAACCGGTTCATCGGTGAAAAGGTGATGGACGAAGACCGGATGAACGCCTATTACCTGTGCATCAACGCCGGCAAAAAAGCATTGACCCTGAACCTGGCCGAACCCGAAGGCAAACACCTGCTCAAGGAATTGATCGAAAAACTCAATGTGGACATCTTTATCACTAACCAGCTGCCCAAAAATTACGACAAGCTGGGTATTGCCTACGACATTCTCAAGCAGATCAAGCCGGACATCATCTGGCTGGGGGTCACGGGATTCGGGCCGGACTCCAACGAAGGGGCTTATGATCCGATTCTGCAGGCCCGGTCCGGGCTCATGGATCTTACCGGCGAGGCACACGGCGATCCCCAGGTGATCGGGATACCCCTGCCGGACATGGGCACTTCCGAGCATGCCTACGGCCTGCTCATGAAAGCGTTGTTCAAACGGGCCGTCACCGGCGAAGGCACCCGCCTGGACATGTCCATGTTCGAGTCGTCGGTGTCGTGGCTCACCGTGCCCATTGCTCTGGGCAAAAGTTTCAATACCCCCATCACCCGCCGGGGCAACACCCATGAGTTTTTCTGCCCGGTGTCGGTGTACCAGACCAAAGACGGATTCGTGTACCTGGCCGTGGGCAATGACAGGCAGTGGGCCGCCATGACCGCCCAGGAGATGTTCAAGTCCCTGGACAAAGAGGAATACAAGAAAAACCGGGGGCGGATCAAGGATGTGGCCAACCTCAACCGGGCCATCAACGAGATCACCCGGCAGCATGCCACTGCCGAGCTGATCGATCTGTTCACCGCCATCACCGTGCCCATCTCCCCCATCAAGGGCGTGGATGAGGTGGTGGCAGATCCGCTGGTGAAAAAACGGCTGTTGGCCGCCAAAGATACGGTCTCGGGCATCGAGCTGACCCTGGCCCCGCCCCCCAACATGACCCCGTTTCTGGAAGCATGTGAACAGACCCTGACCTTTCCCCCGCGGTTCGGGGAGCACAATCAGAACATTTACGGGGATCTTCTGGGGTATACTGACCCCGTTTCTGGAAGCATGTGAACAGACGCTGACCTTTCCCCCGCGGTTCGGGGAGCACAATCAGACCATTTACGGGGATCTTCTGGGGTATACCGAAAAGACCCTGGCACAGTTCAAGGAGAAAGGCATTATTTAAGACCCATGAAACTCAACGCCATCGGAGAACGCAAATCCCTGGGAGAGGATGTGTACGACCACCTCAAGCAGGCCATCATCGATCAGGACATCGAGCCAGGCGCCCGGCTGGTGGAAAACCGCATCGCTAGGATGCTGGGCATCAGCCGGACCCCGCTGCGGGAAGCCCTGCACAAGCTCGAGAGGGAGGACTGGATCGAAAAAATACCCGCCGGCGGGTTCAAGGTGATGACCCTGTCCCGGGAGGATATCGAGGAAACCTTTGGGATCAGGGCCGTGCTGGAGGCGTATGCAGCCCGTCTGGCCGCGGAAAAACACCGGTCTTCCGACCTGACCCCCCTGGAAAAAGTGATGAAAAAATTCCAGGACTGCCTGGAGAAAAACCGGACCGCCGCCCTGCCGGACATCAACACCGAGTTCCATGACATTTTGTATGCCATGAGCGACAGTCCCAGACTCATTAAAATGATCAACCAGCTCAGGGCCCAGATTTCCCGGTACCGGGAGATCATTCTCAAACAGGAAGATTTTGCCGCAGCCTCTTTCCGGGACCATGCCGACATGCTGACCGCCATGCGGCAAAAAGACGCCAACCGGGTGGAAGCCCTGGTGCGGGCCCATATTCTCAAGGGCAAGCAGGCGGTGATTCACCGCATCAAGGAGGAGGATGACAGAAAGAGCGCCTGATATACACCCGGATTGTTCCGGAATGATCCAGGATATCCTGGCGGGCGATGTCATGGCCGGGGCCCGCCTGATGCGGGCCGTCGAGGCCGGAGACCCGCAGGCGGATCTGGTGCTGGGACAGTTGTATGCCCACTGCGGCAACGCGTTTGTCATCGGCATCACCGGCCCGCCCGGCGCCGGGAAATCCACCCTGATCAGCGCCCTGATCACCTGTTTCCGGCAAAAGAA
>JAABTO010000145.1 GCA_011389835.1 Desulfotignum sp.
GGCTGCATTACCAGCTGCAAAGAGGAATCAGTGTTCATCACCAGAAAGCACTGGCCGGCGGGCAGGCATTGAAGGTATCCATCTTTATCGGCGGGCCCCCGGCCCATGCCCTGGCCGCGGTCATGCCTCTGCCCGAAGGGGTGCCGGAAATCGCTTTTGCCGGTGCCCTGGCCGGGCGGAATTTCCGGTATGCCCGGCACAACGGATTCGTGGTGTCCGCGGATGCGGATTTCTGTATCACCGGATGGGTGGTGCCCGGCCGGACCAAGCCGGAAGGCCCGTTCGGAGATCACCTGGGATATTATTCCAACATCCACGAATTTCCTTTCATCCGGGTGGCATCGGTGTGGCACCGGCCCAAAGCGATCTATCCTTTCACAGTGGTGGGACGGCCCCCTCAAGAGGACAGCCATTTCGGACGGCTCATTCACGAGATCACCCGCAGCGCCATCCCGAAAGCCATTCCCGGCGTCACCGCGGTCAATGCCGTGGACGCGGCCGGGGTCCACCCGCTGCTGCTGGCCAAGGCCCGTGAAGGGTACCTGCCTTATGAGCAAAGAAAACCCAGGGAACTGCTCACCCATGCCGGCGCTATTTTGGGCACGGGACAGCTTTCTTTGGCCAAATACCTGTTCATTGCAGCCCATGACGATGACCCGGGCCTGGATGTCAACGATGAACAAGGGTTTCTGACGCATGTGCTGGAACGGCTGGATTTTTCAAGGGACCTGCATTTTGTCACCCGCACCACCATGGATACCCTGGATTATTCCGGGCAGCAGATCAACCAGGGTTCCAAAGTGGTGGTGGCGGCGGCCGGGCCGAAGAAACGGCGGCTTGTCACGCAACTGCCGCACGATTTTGGTCTGCCTGATTCGTTTTCCGGTGCCAGATTGGTTGCCCCGGGCATCTGCGTGATCCAGGGACCGGCCTTTGTCTCTCATCCCCGGGCCCGGCAGCAGATGGGACCTGTGAAAAAATGTCTGGAAAAAATGGCGGACCTGTCCGGCTTAGGCCTTGTGGTGGTGGTGGATGATGCAAGGTTCTGCGCGGAAACGTTTGCCAATTTTCTGTGGGTGACCTTTCTGCGGTCCAATCCGTCCCATGATATTTACGGGGTCAGAGAAAAAACCGTTCACAAGCACTGGGGATGCAAAGGACCCCTGATGATCGATGCCCGGATCAAACCGTTTCATGCAGCCCCGCTGACACCGGACCCGGAGGTGGTCCGGCGGGTGGAGCAGATGGCCTGCCACGGCGGACCGCTTTCCGGCATTATCTGATTTTAAAAAAGGCGCACATTCATGTTCAAACGTTTGAAATTTCTGATTTACACCCGGCCGTTTATCTGGTTTGCCTATTACCTGGTCAAAGGGTACAGCAGCACCTTCCGGCTGAAAATTGAAAACGAAGCCCACTGGAAAGCACTGCTGAACCAGGGAAAACCGGTATTGCTGTGCACCTGGCACCAGCAGTTTTTTGCCGCCATCATCCATTTTAAACAGTATGCCGCGTATCATCCCGGGCTGATGATCTCCCGAAGCCGGGACGGGGACCTTATTTCCGGCGTGGCCAACCGGGTGGGATGGCATACCCCGAGGGGGTCTTCCTCCCGGGGCGGTAAAGAGGCCCTGGCCGCCATGATCTCCCATTTGAAGGAACACGGGTTCGGTGCCCATATTCTGGATGGTCCCAGGGGCCCCATGGGCAGAATCAAGCCAGGGGTCATCCGCATGGCCCATGCCACCGGGGCCCGGCTGGTACCGTTTTACGTGACCGCCGACAAGGCCTGGTTCTTCAATTCCTGGGACCGGTTCATGCTGCCCCGGCCGTTTTCAAACGTTAGCATCACTTTTGGTGACAGCATTCAGCTGCCGCCGCCGGCAGGGCCTGAGGTTTTTGAACAGCAGCGCCAAGACCTGGAAAATCTGTGTTTACCCCGATTGTTTCATTTTCAGACCAAGGAGTGATTTCATGGAAAAAAAACCATTGCCCTCTGTCTTTTTTCATTTCCGCTTCAAGTTTCTGGCCGTCACTTCCATTGCGTTTCTCTTGTTTGTGATCCTGTCCAGTTCATCAGACTTCAGCCGGTTTGCCGACAGCGCCCAGTTCAAGCTGATGGGGCCGTTTTTCATTCTATCCGGGCTGATGTTCCTGGTGTTCAGGAGATTTCCCATCAAGTGTCCCTATTGTGCCAGGGTGCTTCCCACCAAAAAAAACTGGACCTGCCCCCATTGCGGAAAAAAGCAGGGAAAAGAACGGTTTCTGATGGAAAAATGTGTGCACTGCAAACAGATGCTGAGCACCCATGAATGTGATGTGTGTAAAAAAGAGTTCCGGCTGTAAAACTCACACCACGCCGGTGAATTCCATGTTCAGTTTCTGCTGGAAACTCTCGATGTTTTTAAAGATTTCCTTGAGCATGTGCCGGTCCAGGTGTGACAGATTGGATGGATTGATATAATTGTCCGGCGGGGTGCCTTCGTCCATGATATTGGTGATCTGCCGGCGGAACCGCAATTTCATCAGAAAATTGTAGGACTGGACGATGTTGTGGTATTCCCTGGCCGAGACGGCATGTTTGGTGTAGAGCCGGAACAGACGGCTTAAGGTGTTGGTCTGCCGGACGTTGTTTTTCAGCGCATACACCCGGGTGACGTCGGTGATGGGCAGCATGGCGTACTTGATGTCGAACGCGTTTTTGTGCCTGCCTTCGGATTCCACCCGCAGCTTGCCGAACAGCCCGATGGGCGGTTTGAAATACAAAGCATTTTCGGTCATGTTACGCAGAAAACCGGACCACCCCCGTATCACATCGAACAGGTGGTCCTTGAGCTGGTCAGACAGGGACAAGTCCCCGTAAGTCCCTTTGAAATCAAAAAAAATGCTGGAATACAGCAGATCTTCGGGCTTGGCCTTGCGGACCCAGGTATAAAAATACTGTTTCCAGACAGACAGCGGCTGGCACCACTTCGGGTTCTGGGCCATGTTGTTCCCGTCACAGAACCGGTATCCGGCCATGTCCAGCCGGGTGCATACCAGGTCGGCCAGGCGGCTGAAATAATCGGCAGCTTCCCCGGCTTGTGCGTCAGATACCGGATCCGCATACACAATGGCATTGTCCTGGTCCGAGACCAGGGTCTGTTCTTCCCGGCCTTCCGATCCCATGGTCAGAAACACGAATTCACAGGGGGCGGGACCCACCTCTTCCAGGGAGAATGCCATGATCTTTTTAAGGATGGCGTCTGAAAACGTGGTGATCAACCGGGTGATCACTTCCGGATTCAAACCGTTGCGGATGGGATCCAGAAGCATGCGGCACAGCCGGGAATGGACGCCTTTCAGATCTGCCATGGATTGAGCCGATGTAATGGACTTGAGCAGCAGATATGACGATCTGGTCTGGGCGGTGATCAAATCTTTTTCCGTGATAATGCCGGAAATATCGCCGGATTCTCCAACTACGGCCAGATGGCGCTTGTCTTTGTCGATCATGGTCAGAAACGCTTCAAACACCTGGCAGTCCGATGAGATGGTAAGCACTGGCGACGACATGATTTCAGACACCGGGGTGTCAGGCGGCAGATCTTTTGCCAATACCTTTGTCCGCAGGTCCGCGTCCGTGACAATACCGTCGATCCGCCGGGACTGGTTCTTGACCAGAATGGCGGAGGCATTGGAACGGGACATCTTCAGGGCCGCCTGGTTCACCGGGGTGTCCAGGGGACAGGTAGCGATGTTGGCCCGGAAAATAGCAGATACCGGCTGATTGAAAAAATCCCCCAGGGCATGTTCCGCTTTCATTTCAGCCCCCAGGGATCAAAACAGGTCAAATCGATTTTGGGAAACTGCAGGGTATCCAGATTGAACCATTTTGAGGTGAACATGCCGGGAAACACTTTTTTGCGGCTGTCAAAGTAGACCGCCTCCTTGTTGTACCGCCGGGCCGTATAAATGGTTTCCAAATACCGGTCCGCTGTTTCCTGAACCCGGGGATGCGTGGTGCCGATCCCCCGGGCCAGGGCATCCAGGTCTTTTGCCAGACGGGACTGGGCCTGTTCGAAAATTCGAACCAGATCCGGATCCAGGGGGGTGTCGGATGTGCGGAACTGGTCCAGAAGGGTCCGGATCTGTTCAATGGTGTCATGGATCCGGGATCGGACCGGTGCCATATCATCTCCTGTTGCCAGCGCCACCAGGCCCGGTATCTGGTCCAGCTGGTTCTCACAGGCCATGACCATCAGTTCTTTGCCCTTATGGACCCGGTTTTTGGACCGCAGCATGCTGGTGTAACTGCCGAAAATCACGCTGGTTAACACAATAGCGAAGACGACGGCGCACAGGCCGGCAAAGGTGAGCCATGGGTGTTTCATGAACAAGCCTCCAGTTTCAGGGTTGACCGGATTTGCCGGATGTATGTGAGCCCTATCACGTGTGCCTTCAGGAATCAATATTTTAATCGGGCGTAATAGGATTTTTTTGATGCGTTCATGGCATCTCCCAGGGTCAGGATCCCGTTGCTGTTCAAGATCGGGATCAGTTTCAGAAAAATTTCCGCCGTGGTCAACGCATCCCCCAGGGCCGTGTGCCGGCCGATAATCGCGATTCCCAGGCGCCGTGCGATATTTTCAATGTCATGCTGTTCATGCACCGGATGCAGGATGGCCGACAGCAGCAGGGTATCGAGTACCGGGTTGGTGAACTTGACCCGGGCGGCCTGTTCCTTGAGTTTGAGCAGTTTCATGTCGAATGCGATGTTGTGCCCCACCAGCACGGTGTCCGCCACAAACTGGCTGAAACGGGGCAATACGTTTTCAATGGGATCCTTTTCCGCCACCATTTCCTGGTTGATGCCGTGAATCCGGTAGGAGGCGACCGGGATATCCCGCCTGGGATCCACCAGCTCCTCGAACACTTCGTCGGACAGAAGCCGGCTGTTCACAATTCTCACCGCACCCATGGAGATGATTTCGTCCCCCCCATCGGGGTTCAACCCCGTGGTTTCCGTGTCAAACACCGTATAAGACAGATCGGTGAGCCGGGTGTCCAGCAGGTTTCGGTCATCGTCTCTGATCTTGAACAGGTCGAAATCGTAAAACTCCGGCCGTGAACCGGCCAAAACCGGTGTCCGGTGAGATGTCGCAGGTGGTTCCGTGGATTTTTTCACGGATAAAATGAGGTGGGAGAAATGCGTATCATCCGATTCCGGAACATCGAGCCGGGCATTGTTGAGCGTCAGAATGGATCTGAAACCGGGCAGGGCGTTGATGGTTGTCTTTATGATGGTGTCCAGGCCCGGTTTGTCCACAGGGACACCCTCCCAGGTGATGTCGAACCGTATCCGGCCGGAAGCGTCGGTGACGGTCAGGTCGAATTCAACAGCATAGGTCCAGTCTGACAGGGTTTTGAACAGAAACACAATCGCCCGGGTAAAAGAATAGGTATCTGCCATGATCCGTTCATTTCGGGGAAGGTTGTGCACGTTGATCCGGATATCATGGGTGAGGCCGGTCAGTTTCTGGATTTTACAAAGAAACCGGGCCAGATTGAGCCGGGAGAGGGGCAGGCGGGAGAGATAGGTGTTCTGGATCGTATCGGCCAGGGCCAGAAATTTTTGTTCCGCAGCACTCTGGTTTTCCAGAAATCCGTGAAAATCAGCCATATCCCGCTGCATGGATCTGAAATTTTCGACATCCTTTGTAATATCGAGGATGGCCAGAATAAATCCGGTGATCTGATTGGTTTTGTCCAGAACCGGGATGGCCTCCATGCTGACCAGACTGTGATCCCCGATGGGGGTGATGAAAAAAGACCCGGCACTGTTTTCGCCTGATGCCAGCTGTTCATTGATTTCTTCCATGGCATGGGAGATCAAATCCTTGTCCACCAGATGAAAGATGGACCGGCCCAGGCCCATGAATTGTTCCGTCTTTTCCCGGGCCATGGTGGAGGTGAAGATATGTCTGGCCAGAGAGTTGTACAACAGTATCCGGCCGTTCTGGTTGCAGATGATCACGCCGTGGGGCAGTTCGCCCATGATGGCGGCCAGCAGGTTTCTTTCCTGCTCGGTCTCTTTTCTGGCGGTCACCATCTGCGTTTTAATGTCCTGGTTCAGTTTTTCAAAGGTGTCGGCAAAGGTATTGATGGTCCGGGCCAGGGCCTGGATATCCTGGTTGCCTTTGATTGGGATGCGCAAAGACGGGTTGGATGCATAAATCAGGGCCAGATCCCCGGACATTTTTTTGACCGGTTTGACGTAATTGGCATACACCAGATCGGATAACGCCCAGAACACCAGGGCCAGCAGCAGGACCCCCACCAGCAGAACCGCCAGGTGGTCCCTGATCATGGTGATCACCGCCTGCGTCTGGCCGGGGGTCAGGTGAAACCAGATATACAGGGCCATGCCCGTGACAATCATCAGGATGATACCGGCGGCAGTCAGAGCGAAGATCCAGAATCGGCGGCTCAGGGTCATGGCGCATAAGCAGGAAGAATTCCGGACACACAACGGTGTCCGGAATTCTTCATCAAAAGGTTATGAATCAAATCGGGGGGCTATCCCCACCATCCCCATCCAAACGTACATACAAAGAATATGCAGAAAATCAGAACTGCTATGAGATATTTGTCTTCAAGCGCCATGATATTTCTCCTTTATTTTTCAGGTTGTCAAATTATTCGCCCGGATTATCACATATCATCGGCTTCCTTGGTCACGTCCATGGTTTCCTCATCGGCCCGTCGGATCTGCTCGGCCGAGGTGGTGGACATTTCCGCTTTAAAGCACAGACCCCACATCATGATGATGCCCAGGATCCACCAGATGATCTGCCAGGACCAGATGGGCGGAAACCCGGCAAAGGAGATGGCTTTGTTGCCGATGAGCACCCCGGGTCCTAAAGCCATTAAATACCAGACCGGGACGGCGATCTTCATGTATCCGCGCCAGCGCTGGCCTTTTTCAGAGGGACCGTCAATGGAATTGAGCCATTCCCGAACTTCTTTCTGCCGGGCAATGGTCTCTTCACTGTCCTTGAAGCCTAAGCCCCGGCACAGGTATGCCACGCCCAGCCCGACACCAATCCCCCAGCCGGCCGTATGGATGGACAGGGGATATTTCCACACATAATAGGTGAGAAAGCAGGCGATAATGGCGCTGAGCAGCCCTAAGACAACGCCGATGCTCGGGAATTTGAACCCCCAGTGAACGCCCAGGAGGGCGATGTACATGATGGTACCGAATGCCGTGGCAAATCCGCCGATCATGACGATGGCATCGGCGGAGGTCAAAGACACCACAACCGCGGCCACTGCCAGGATGGTGGCGAAGATCCGGTTGGTCCAGATCTGTTCGGAGTGGGACCCGCCCTGTCTTCTGACATACCGCCACCACACGTCCCGCTGGATGATGGTGCCGCCGGTGCCGATGTAAGGGGCTGCCGTGGAGTGGATGGCCGCAATGGCACCCATGAACACCAGGCCCATAAGAGGCCCTGGCATGAATTTGGTCATGAGCATGGGCACCACATCCCCATCCACCTGGGGTGCCAGCCGGCCGGCCTCCATTAGAATCCGGGCACCCATGCCCTGGAATGCGGTGAAAAAGAACAGGGCCAGGCCCACCACGAATGTGGACATGAACACCTGCTGCCAGGCCAGGGGCTTGGGAGAGGCGATACCAAAATTCCACAGGGTGAACGCCGGAGAGGACTGGATCCCCATGAGGGCGAACATGTAAGTGAGAATCATTATCGCGGTCCACCCGCCGGTACCCAGGCCGAAGTGAATGAATCCGGGCACCTGCATGTATTTGGCCTCGATTCCGGCCAGTGAGGCGGAAAATCCGGACCAGCCACCGAACAGCGGACTGGTGATGGTGTAAAATCCCAGCAGGATGATGCCGCCCACCAGAAGGCAGAACTGCAGCACCCCCACCCATGTGGAGGCTTTCAGACCACCGGTGACCACATAGAACCACACGATGGCGGCCATGAAGATCAGCCCCGCGGTCTCAGGTACGCCTGCGGTCCAGTAGAACAGTTTGGCTGCGGCAATGAGCTGAAGGCCGGAGTAGAAAATGGAATACAGAAAAGCGGCAATAACGGTCAACCATCTTACCGCTTCATTGTTGTAGTAGTAAGCGAACATATCCCCGGGTGTGATGAACCCGTAGCGCTTGCCCATCAGCCAGTTTCTTTTGGCAAAAAACGCCCCGGTGATGGGAATGGTGAGTACGTAAAAGGAGGCATAGGCATACACCAGCCCGGCTTTCCAGATCAGACCCGGATGGCCCACAAAGGTCCACCCGGAAAAAGAGGCGGCAGTTGCCGCCATCAGAAACGCGATAAACGGAATGGAGCGGCCGGCAATGCCATACCCCGAAGCTGTCTTTTCAGTGAAAAAACCTTTCAGGCCCCAATAGAAGCAGTAGATGATGTACAGTACCAGAAAAATCCATACCCATATTTTTGGATCCATAATTTGTTTCCTCCTGTTGTCTCATTATTGAGAATTGATCGGATCATGCATAATCATGATGAATCATAACGGCATCCTCAGGGCATACGTATCACCTCCTTTCATGGTTTGAATAACTGCATGGTTATGTACAAGCGGTCTTGCATCATGCCTTTCTGCCGTATCCGATCTTTCCCAGTGAGATTTCAATCTCGTCCAGGATGGTGTCGTCGTCGATGGTGGCGGGCACCTTGTATTCTTTTTTGTCTGCAATGGCCCGCATGGTGCCCCGCAGGATCTTGCCGGACCGGGTCTTGGGCAGGCGCTGAACGACCACGGCCTTTTTGAAGGCCGCCACCGGGCCGATGGTGTCCCGGACCTTCTGGACCACCTCTTTGATGATCTCTTCCTGGTCCCGGTCCACGCCGGCGTTGAGCACCACCATTCCCAGAGGCACCTGGCCCTTGAGGCTGTCTTCCACGCCCATGACCGCGCATTCCGCCACATCCGGATGGCCGGCGATCACCTCTTCCATGGCGCCGGTGGACAACCTGTGGCCGGCCACATTGATGATGTCGTCGGTTCTGGCCATGACAAACACATACCCGTCCGCATCAATATACCCGGCATCCGCGGTTTCATAGTATCCGGGAAAGGTGGCCAGG
>JAABTO010000395.1 GCA_011389835.1 Desulfotignum sp.
GGCATTACTCCGGAATGCGGCATGATCTTTCAGCAATATGCCCTGTTTCCCTGGAAAACGGTGCAGGACAACGTGGAATTCGGTATGAAAATGAAACGGATGCCTCACAAAGAACGTAAGGAACGGGCCGACCGGTTCATCGATATCGTGGGGCTCAAGGGATTTGAAAGAAGCTATCCCCATCATTTGTCCGGCGGCATGAAACAGCGGGTGTCCATTGCCCGGAGCCTGGCCAACGATCCCAAGGTGATGCTTTTGGACGAGCCGTTTGCGGCCCTGGATGCCATGACCCGGCAGGTGCTCCAGGAACAGCTGGTGCGTATCTATGAAAAACACCGCAAAACCATTATTTTCATCACCCACTCCATTGACGAGGCCCTGCTTTTGTCCTCACGAATCATGGTGATGACGGCCCGTCCCGGCCGGATCGCCCAGGATATTGTCAATGATTTGCCGCATCCCCGGAACGCGGATGTGCAGCTGTCCAGCCGCTATATGGAACTCAAGCGCATGATCTGGGACAGTGTTCAGGCCGAGGTGATGAAAAGCATGGAATTGGAGGCGGATTAAAAATAATACCGCATCCAGACTTCCGGCCGGAACCGGTCCGGTTTTTCTCCGAACTCGGTGTGTGCGGATCCCAGGGGAATACCCACCCGGCCGCTGATCTCCAGGTTGGTGACCGGGGTCCAGGTCAGGCCGGGCAAAAGATTGAAGCTGTGATCGTGCAGGTTGACCACGGTGGCCATCCAGGTGGTGAGATACAGGATGTCTGCCGGCTCCTTTTGAGAGATTTTGACGTACAGGTAATCCCTGCCGGGATTGCGCTGGGTTGCCGGAGATGTCGTGGACACTGAAGTTGCCGGGACTGTCGGCGATGCTGTGGACCCCATGGATGCCGGTGCATCCCACAGGTCATCCTGCCCGGCCCCGTTGTGATAATACTCGGCAATGAAGGTGGTGTCATGGGTGTTCAGGTACCGCAGCCCCACAAGGCCGGATACCTGGGTTTCTTGAACTAGTCCGATGGTGCCGTCTGGTTTTATCTGCTGGACGTCGACCTCTTTTTGAACGGCCAGCTCCCCGTGGACGGCAAAATGCGGTGCCAGGTTTTTCGCAAAATCGATCCCAAAGCTGTGCGGCTGGTCCGGCCCGTTGAACCAGATCAGATCGATGTCGGTGTCGTGCCACAGAAAATACAGCTTGACCGCCGCATTCACATCTTTGTTTTCCCCCAGTTCGGTGTTGGCGAATCCATCGATCACCGGCAGGATCATGGCGGTAATTCCGATATTGTTCAGCGCACTGTCATAAAAACTCTTGATATAATCCAGGCCCAGATACGTCCTGCCTTCCAGGTTCAGACCCGGATCGTCCGGATCCTTGGTGCGGTTGAGGAACCCGGCCGGGTTCCATGCATAACCCGTACCCCACAGCACCGGTTTCTTGCCCGCATCCAGGGTCAGGTTCAAGGAAGGGGAGATGGACACATATCCTTCATAGACCGCATGGTCCCAACCGGTATCAAAAAAGGTACGGGTCCAGTCATGATGGGTGAGCACCACAGCCTGGAATGCATTTGACCGCCAGGAAGCGGACAGTTCAGCCAGGGCCTGTAAATCGTGGGTGTTGGCTCCCGGATCGGTACCGGCATATATTCGCCGATACCCGGCAGTGTCGTCATTCAGGCGGTGCCAGGTGTACCGGGCCGTGACCCGGCCCCCGAAAGACCAGGGCACGGGATCTGCTTCAGGAATGGCAAAGTCGTATTCCGACGCGCCGGCCGGGAAGGGCGGCAGTCCCCACAGCATCAGACAGAGCGCCAGAACAGCCACGATCCATGACGGTGCCGGGCCGTTTCCGCCTGAAAATCGGGCAGACCTCTCCTGCATGGCCACCCCTGTTTACCGCAGGTCCTTGACCCGGGACAGATAGTTCAGGGTGAACACCTCATCCGGCAGTTCCCGTTTTTTCAGGTTGGCCGAGATCATGATGGATGTGTATCCCCGGTACAGTGGGCTGTCGGTTTCCATGACCGCCGGTCGGACCACCCCGTCGCCGATATCCTTGATATCTTTGAAATGCAGTGTTTTGATGAGCATGCCCGTGGCTGCATAGC
>JAABTO010000396.1 GCA_011389835.1 Desulfotignum sp.
GGCACCATGATCAAGGATATCTATTACGGGGACCTGAAAATGGTCCGTCACGATCACCGGTGCAGCCAGGAAGGCCACTGCCATGATTGAGTTTTTTCAGGCGGTCCTGGATCCGGACAACCGGTTTCTGGTCTATGCCCTGGGTATGGGCGGCCTGGCTTCCATTGCCTTTGGCATCATCGGCACCTTTGTCACCATCAAACGCATCAGTTACCTGGCCGGGGCCATTTCCCATTCGGTGTTCGGCGGCATCGGCCTGGCGCTGTATCTCCAGGTGGGGCAGGGGATCACATGGTTCGACCCGATCCTGGGTGCGGTGCTGGCGGCCGTGATCGCGGCCGTGGCCGTGGGGCTGGTGAGCATTCATGCCAAGGAACGGGAAGATACCATTATCGGCACGCTCTGGGCCGTGGGCATGGCCTGCGGGATCCTGTTCATCGATAAGACCCCGGGATATTTCAGTCTGAGTTCCTATCTGTTCGGGGATATTCTGCTCATCTCCCAGAAAGACCTGCTGTTTGTGATCGGACTGGATATAGTGATCGTGGGGGTGGTGGTGCTGTTTTTCAATCAGTTTTTCGGGGTCTGTTTCGACACCGAATTTACACTTTTGCGCGGCATCAACACCACGTTTTTCTATCTGTTTCTCCTGGTGCTCACGGCTTTGACCGTGGTCCTGCTGGTGCGGATCGTGGGCATTGTGCTGGTGATCGCCCTGTTGACCATCCCCCCGGCCATTGCCGGATTTTACGCCAGGCGGTTGTGGGAGATGATGCTGTACTCGGTACTCTTGTGTGCGGCGTTCACCTGGGCCGGTCTTGGCATCAGCTACCAGATGAGCCTGTCATCGGGTCCCACCATTATCGTGTTGTGCGGCATCACCTACCTGGTGCTGATGGCACTGAACCGGCTGGTGCTCAAGCTCAGACACTGATCCTTTTGCTTCACCGCCCTTGAAATCGGTGCAAAGGGCCACAAAACGGCGGGCCGCCGCCGGGTTGGACCCGAAATGCACGTGCAGATACGACCCCAGCGTTCGGAGTTTCTGGTATCCGGTCACCTGCACATCCTGACCGGCCCGGGAAGTGACCTCAAACACATGATCACAGGTTTCGTTGTCGGCCATAACCGAAGAAAAATGAAATTCATGGCCCCGGACCCGGTCTCCTTTGGCACCGATCACCGTGTCCCGGGCCAGGGTCACCTCCCGGTACCCCAACGACCGGAGCCGGGTGGACATGGCAACGTCCAGGTCAAAGCAGCCTGCCATGGATATGGGCTGATTTGAATCCGCAAGCATCAGTTTCCGGCACAGAAACATGAATCCCCCGCACTCGGCAAAAATCGGCATTCTGCTTTGGCTGTGGGATCTGATTTCAGACAACAGCGTGGTTTTTTTTGACAAGGTGTCTGCAAACAGCTCGGGATATCCCCCGCCCAGGTAGATGCCGTCGACCGCTTCAGGCAGATGGTCATCCGCCAGGGGTGAAAAAAAGACCAGCCTGGCACCGGCCTGTTCCAGCATGGACAGGTTGTCCGGATAATAAAAGCAGAACGCCTTGTCCCTGGCCACGGCAATCCGGGGCCGGTCGGCAGACACAACAATCACACCGCCTGTATGGACCGCGCTTTCCGGTTTCGTCTGCCGGGCCATGCCGGGATCCGGCGTCTCCATGGGAACCCTGATATCCGGCAGTTCCCGGATCAGCTGCGGCATGGTCAAATGCGCGTCCACCATGCCAACCAGGGTGTCGATGGTGTCTTGTGAGAGGATATGTTCATCTGCCGTGGTCAGGCCCAGGTGACGTTCCGGCATGATCAGGGCGTCGTTTTCCGGCAGATGCCCCAGGCAGGGAGTGGTGCAGTTCTGTTCCACCGCATCTTTGAGATACGCATAATGCCGGGCGCTGCCGGTGAACGTGAACACGACCCCGGCCAGGGTCAGATCCGGATCAAAGGTTTCAAACCCCTTGACCACGGCGGCTGCGCTTCTGGCCTTGCCCCTGGCAGACACCACCAGCACCACGGGCAGTCCCAGCCACTTGGCCATCTGGGCCGTGGACCCGGTTTCCGTTGTGGCGTCATACCCGTCAAACAACCCC